>NZ_JAKUHK010000181.1:0-4249 GCF_023630655.1 Synechococcus sp. MU1655
GTGGATTATTGCCATCTGTTTAGAACTTACTGCTAGTTACTCAGTCATGTTTCTCAAGCATTTTGTTGTTGGCTGATATGGAGTTTGCCTATTCATTTTCTTTGCGTGTCTTCAAGTCTGCGTTTCAAGGCTCCTTGCGCGAATGACTCGTCTATTCCCATCGATTCGTTCGCTGCCAAAAATTCCTTAAGGCTTGCTGGATCTGTTTGGTTGAAATTGATGTATTGCTGAATAAAGAGCTGTTTGTTGCATCTTGAATTTGTAGTTTACAGTTGAAATATCGAATTGTATGGCTTAATCGCTCTCAAAAATAATTGTCAATTCATTGCGTAGAAATTATCTTCTTTGCAAATGCGTTTGCGGCCGTTGCGATTTGCTGGTTAGAGATGTGAGGTCAGTCAAGTTAGGGGTTAATAATTTCCGGTGATGTTGGCTCAGTACCGCTAGTTCCTGCCGGAAAGTTTTGGCATGATGGTTGGCTTGGTGGTTCCGCACTGAAGATGATCGCATCAGGTCTAGGTCCGCCTACCGAGGTTCCTACGTAGTAGGCGAATGAGGGATTAGTGCCTCCTCCTCCACAAACGTATTGAACGGATATTGGTTGAGCCTGAGCTTCTTCTTCTTCTTCTTCTTCTTCTTCTACAACTTCTTCTTCTTCTTCTTCCTTCGGCAATTTGTTCTCCGGTACGACGAGGTTATTAGCGGCTCGTAGGCGGGGATAAGGTTTGCGTGCTGCAACAAGCCAATCTGATCCAAGAATCGCTAACAGCTCTTGATTCGGTAAGCCATAGAGCTCTTGATAGATCAAGCCGATGACGTGGCTTTCTGGCAAAAGGTTTTGACCGCTCATATTGTCGAGCACGAGTTGGGCAAATTGTTCTCGAGACATTGCATTACGGCTGAGTAGATTTCCATCAGCATCAAAAACAGCTTCTTCTCCGGATCGGAGGGTAATGCCTGATTCCTGATCCGAGGACTCATTGGCCAGAGCGCCAGACGCTGTTGTGATGAGTGGTCTGACCATGGACGCATCACCCCCTAACGCCAGCTGTATTGGACGACCTGTTTTGAATTCATTGAATTCAGCTGATTGCCAGGGAATTGGGGTAGTCCGCGTGGGCTGAATGTTGGGGTCGTTAACGAATCCTCCGTTGGTGCCGAAGCGATAGCTGATCTGCCCGCCGATGACGGTGTCAAGGAGCTCGTCGTATTGACCATAAGCCGAGAGGTTGACACTCTCGCCGACGGGAACGTTCAGTCCGATTCTGCCTCCGCCATAGGTGTTGCCGATTCCATGCATCACATAGGGAGATAGAGAGAGAAGAACAGATTGTTCACCAAGATCGATGATGGGAACTCCTATTTGACCGATTGCAAATCCGAGGTTGTTTTCGCAATCATCAATAGGAATCCCCCCTGTGACACCAAATTGCCAGCGTTTTTTCTGCCATTGCCCTCCGAGGGCGAGCTGGGAATGAACGCATTGAGACGTTTCCCAGGCGTCGTAGCCAACAAGAAGTGAGCTGATACTGCGATTGTTTGGGTTGAACCACTTGTATCCAAATTCAGTGCTCGCTCCCCAGGAGCTATCGAAATTGCTGCTTGCTGTGGAGTAGTTATAAAGAACTTTGCTGCCTTCGCTTTGACGGAGAGGTAAGAAGAAAGAGGCTTCCCCAAGGATGAGACCTGCCGCCTGCCCGAGTGTGCTCCCACTGGCATTGCTGCCCCAGGCACTTGAGCCAAAGCCGATCACAGGGTTGAGACGGGGGTACTGTTCAAGAATGTCTGGGCTGTTTTGATCGGTTTCTTGTAATCCTTGATCGGAGATGATTGCTTCGCCACTCAAAACAGAAAGGCGATACCCACCCTCATCCAGGGCACTCAGAACATAAGTTGTTCCACGAATTCCCAGCACCTTGGTGCCCAGGCAACTGTTTTGCGGCCCAGTAATGAGAACCTGGCCTTTGTCGAGCCGGAAGCACTCTTCTCCGAGTTTGATCAGACTGTTATTTCCAAGAAATCCAAGGGCACGGCGATCAAACAGCAGCTCCGCTCGACTCTTCCCCGTACTGAGTTCCTGACCATTACCTGCAGTTTGATCGACCCGAGCCGGTGTTTTGTCGATGAACACTTCCTTCCCGTCCAGGATCCGCCGGACCGTGGCGTTTTGAAAAGGTGCAGCCATAGCAGGCATGGTCAGGGACGAGACCGCCAGCAGACCGAGCAGGCTTTGGCGCAAATTCATCAGTTTTGATTCGCTACAGACCACTTAGGTGTAAGTGCCTGGCTTCTGCGACGACTTGGTGACGGTTTTTAGGGCGAACACACGTTGAGGCTCTTGTCCTCTGATCGGAAATTCACCGAGATCGTCCAGAGGCCATTGATTCTCAAGTAACTCTGCTACGGCTTCGCTCATCACGATTGTGCGGTTGCATTGCTTTGCGATTTGTTCGAGTCGACTGGCTGTGTTCACCGCATCTCCAATCACCGTGTAATCCATACGACTGCTGCTTCCAATATTGCCGCTCACGACCCATCCATAACTGAGAACAATGACTTGGGCCCAGGGCTCTTGTCCACTCGCAATCCACTCCTGATTCAGTTGTTCTAGGCGTTGCTGAATGGCGATCGCGGTTTTAACGCCTGCCTCTGCATTCGCGGCGCCGCTGCGTTGGAGTGGAGCACCAAAGACGGCAAGCGTTGCATCTCCGATGAACTTATCCACGCTGCCTTGCTGAGCATGAACCGCATCAACGATCTCGCTGAAATAGGTATTGAGTCGGTTCACGAGTCCGTGGACTTCTCCCTTCTCCGTCATGGCTTGCGTAAAAGCTGTGAATCCACGGATGTCGCTCATCAGCACCACGACATCGACAAGCCGACCTTGCAGTAAGACATCGGCATTGTCTGGTTGGTCTGCAATTTCAGCGGCAACCGCTGGGGACAGATAGCGACCCAGTGTGTTGCGAAGTCGTCGGCGCTGCCATTGCAGCTTCACAGTTGCGTCAGCGCTGGAGACGATTCCTGTGGCAAGGATGGTTAAAGCGATACTTCCGAGCGGCAGCACCACCCAGGCTTTGGTGACCAAAACCACCCCAATGAGGAGGGATCCGACGGTTGCGACCGCCGCAATGCCCAAGCGTTGCAAGGGACGTTCCAAACCGCTGATGGCAAGTCCCAAACCACAGGCGAGGGCCGCGAGGATGAGGTTCCAACCCGGGATGGGTTGCACAAATTGGAGGCTGCGTCCTTCCAGATGGTTGGCAACTTCAGTGGCATGAAGTTCAACTCCCGGCATTCCCACGGCGCCCGAGAAGACGCTGCGGTGTAGGTCTTGAAACACTGCTGCTGTGGGACCTATCAGCACTACTGCATCTTGGAGTTTTCCTGATTGTTGGAGTGCGGCATAGGCCTTTGGCTCAAGCAATTCCCAGATCGAATGTGTGGGGATGGTGCGCGGTGGCCCATAAGGTGCCAGCAGTGGGATTCCAGTTTTTGGATTAGCCGGTGGCTTTTTCAAGATCTCTGATGCCATACCTGGCGGTACAGCTGGTCCAAGTTGCTTGCGTAAATTCAGGCTGGTGATGCCTGGGGGTTTGCGTAATACACCATCAGGATCTGGGCGGCCATTGAGTAGCCCACGTCTGATCAAAGGATGTGCGTCTTTCAATGTTGGGGTGAGGTCGAGCAAAGAAAGACCGGCGACAGGCCCTTCGCTGCTCAGGGCCTGCACGCCTAAAACCACGTGGTTGACGTGACGTTGAAGGCTTGCCGCAAAAACAGCGTCGTCTTCCCTTCCATGACTACTTGGGGTATCAAACAACAAATCGAATCCAATCGTTTTGGCCCCGCTTTCGATCAGGCGGTCCAGCACCAGTGCGTAGGTGCTTCGAGGCCATGGCCATTCACGCAATTTTTGAAGTGCCGGGTCATTGCTGAGATCGGCGTTGGCTGCCTGTTGCAGGCTGAAATCGTCAATGGCGACAATCATCACTTTGTTCGGCACCCTTCTAGGACCGGAAAATTCCAGAGCCCAGTCCGTGAACCACAGTTCTCCCTGGCGCAGTGCGTCTTGTCCGACTCCGGCTGCAATCGCGATTCCTCCGCTGAGGATCAGGATGGCGCTATTTGTTTTGAGCCAATGTTTGACCCCACTCACAGGTTTCATGTGTTGCTAGAGCCTCACTGGCGACAACGCTCCTCGATTCCGGCTAATTGTTTGGCGGCAGTCCGGAAACAGCCTGCTTCG
>NZ_JAKUHK010000182.1:0-4231 GCF_023630655.1 Synechococcus sp. MU1655
AAACTTGGACCTGTTGACCAATGCCCGGTCTGTGTGACCTGCATCGATGGAGGTAACGATGCGAAGTTCATCGACTGTTGACGTCCATTGCCTTTGTAGGTCAAACAGGTTTGAATGACGCCATCAGTCTCTCTCACGTCAAGGGAAGTGAAAAAGCGTTCCTGTTCTTTTCCAGTGTGATTCAGCCTGACAAAGCATCCTTGCCAAATTCCGCTGTTATGTTTGAGCAATGTACTTCGAAGATCATTCATCAGTGGGTTGGATAGATGTTAATTCTTAAGTCTATGCATTATTGAAAACAAACTGAAAGTCTGATTGGTTCAATGTCCCCATTGATTAACACTTGTTCTGTTTCTTTTGGTCCTATGCTTATGCAGCTTTAGGTGAATCCCATCACTTTTTGATAGGCAGGTCGTTCGCGAGTGGCTTGGATTAAAATGTTGACTGCTGGATATGCACTAAGGTCCTCATTGGGAAAGAATAATTTGATATAAGCTAAGTAAGATGTAATGGCGCAATCAGCTGCACCCCACTTGTTGTTGATGAAATATCCTTTTGTGATCTTTGAATCAAGTTCACTTAGAAGTCTCGGTAAGATTTTTTGCTTTTGATCAGGAACAAAAATTGCAAAGGCCAATGTTGAATTAGCGAAATGTGTCCACTGGCTGATTAATGATCGATCGCCAGGTTGCTTGATCTCATCTCCATGATGCTCTGCTAAATGCAAAAGGATGGCTCCGGATTCAAATAAAACGAGTGGATGACCATTGGAATCAAGGACAGAATCATCTTTCATGGCAGGAAGTTTTCCGAAAGGATTGATCGCCAGGAAATCCTCCTTAAGATTTTGCCCCTCAGCCAGTGATAGTTCTACAAGATCGTAGGGAATTCCCTTCTCTTCCATGTACCAGCGTGGCATGGAGGCTCGTGTTTGGGGACCGCCGTAAAGGGTGATTGCCACTGCTGATTAGATCTTCGTTGATCAGATAATGCTAGTGGATGATTGGTTTCATCCGCTGGTTTCAAGCATTTGATAGAGACTTGTTTCCATTCTCTAATTCCCTTTGTTATGTGGGTGGATCACCGTGTGATTGAAGTCTTCTTGGATATCCATGGATTTCATGAGTGTTTTGAATGCGTTGTATTGGCATCTTTATTTTTGTTCTTCCAAGTACTACCCCTAAACTCCCAGCTGGTAATTTCAGCACATAGTGCTCCCCGTCTTTGATTTGACGTTGAGCACACCAAGATTGACTTATTCAACCAGGAGATTGTCACCCTTGTTTGGATGAGTGAACAACCCCCTTCCCTTCGCTGGTTAAGTAGCCATGGGAAACGGGTTGAAAGTCTTTCGTTTTTTGAAGACTGCTTTGCTCATTTAGCGTGTCTTTATAGATCCTATTCTGTGATGCTGTTTCTCTTAGTTGCATTCGATTGAGTGGCATTCAAGCAACTTATGCTCGATCAGGTCTTTGCTCAGTGTCCACAACTCTTCGCCAAGTTTTTCATTCTCCCCTTCCTGGCTTGTTTCTGTTTTTTTGAAAATATGGCGTCCAGGGCTGATCAGTTGATTGCTGATGTATTGGAATCCGTTCTGTTCATCGTTACTCCCATCCGCGAGGTCCGCAAGTAAGGCTCCTGCTTTTTCCACTGTTTCTGTCAGTCGTAGTAAATCTCTCGCAACGAAAGAGAAGAGAGCTAGACCAATGGGGTTGTGTTGGCGACTGGTTCGGAAAAATCCTCCGCTTCCTTTGGGAATCACCAGTCCTGGGCTCCATGTGATGACCGGTATTTCCTGACCCTTTTGCTTGAGTTTGTTGGCAAGGTATCGTGCCATCAGGATGTTGCAGAGCTTGCTGTCTTTGTAGGCTTTATCAGCGTCAAAAATGATTTGACCATTGATCATTGCGACATGCTTGTGGTGTCTTAATCCATCGAGTGTTCCAAGTGTGGCTGGTTTGCCAACCCGTCCTCCTCCGCTCATTGGGTTGTGGACTTCTGAGCTTGTGATCACAAGTCGTGGCTTTTTACTTTTGAGTAGTAATGGCAACAAACGCATGACAATGTGTTGATGTGCGAGGTGATTCACACAGAATGTCTCTTCTATCGCTTGTTTTGTGAATTGTGGCTTTTTAAGCCCTACATTTTGAATTCCTGCATTTAAAATGATGGTATCGATTGGTTCATTTTTTTGCAGGAGTGTGCCACAACCCGTTTCAACGCTTTGAAGATCTTGAAGGTTGATGGTTAGTCCCTCTGCTGAAGCCCGCTCTGCTCTCTCGGCGGATAGGGTTTTCATTGTTTCCAGACAACGCTCTTCTGTGCGGCAAAGAAGTGTGAGCTGATGCCCTTTTTGAATTAACCGTTTGCTTGCTTCGAGTCCGATTCCAGAACTTCCTCCTGTGATCAGGATTCGTTGTGGTGTCTCGGA
This sequence comes from Synechococcus sp. MU1655, assembly GCF_023630655.1. Classification (NCBI taxonomy): domain Bacteria; kingdom Bacillati; phylum Cyanobacteriota; class Cyanophyceae; order Synechococcales; family Synechococcaceae; genus Synechococcus; species Synechococcus sp. MU1655. The sequence goes on from NZ_JAKUHK010000182.1 coordinate 2,432, forward strand.
CTGCATTTAGGGGTGTGTCGGTTTAGTTTCACATGAGAATAGCCGTATTTCTTTTCGATGGCATTCGTATTATGTTTATATGCTCAGATTATGCTTCTAAATGATGACCTTACTGTTGACTGTGATTCATGTTTTATCGTTTGTTGGTTCGTTGTCTTAATGAACGATCTTGATGCCTGATTAAGAGCTTATTGAGATCACTCTTTGGCTCTTGATTAAAAGGCTTGGTTTTTGAGTTTCGATTGACCCTGAGACCAAGCTCTTTGATGCTGTCTTTTTGGTGATTTTATTACTGTGAAATCCGGTCCCACCACGATGGCTTTAGAAATGTGTCTTCACGGTCTGTTTCTATGAGGTCGCCATTATTGAATTGATCAAAGTCATGGGGATGAATATCAAATCCTTTCTCTTTGGCAACATTGCATTGATCATCAACATCAGCGCATTGGCTTGATGCGCAGAGCGCTTTCAACGTTGGATCCGCTTTGATTGCGTTGGCAAGGTCGATGACGGCCTGAGCGGACATTGGCTTTCTGGGTGTGTCACTCCTTGTTAGCGACGATTTTTGCCGTTGGGGCTGGTTGTTGCTCGTCGAGAATGGATCTGTGATGGACCTGGTTGCAGCCTTCAACGGCTTGAGTTCCGTGGGCAGCTGCGGACACTCATGGTTCGCAGCGTTTCGTGTCCTTGATGACGTTCGGCTTGCGGTCTTGCTATGCCGAAGTCAGTCATGGCTTGGAAGCGATGAAAGGACTGCGCTTGGCTCTCTGCGTCTTGCCATTCCTGAGTGTTGGCGCTGGCTTCGCCGACTCCATTTCTTCTTCGACAGTGCAATTGCAAGTGGGTCAGTCGATTCGCGCGGCAGATGCATCGTTATTGGCATCAGGCTGGTTGCCACAACCTGATCCATCCATTCAGGCCCTTGCGCAAGATCCATCGGGATCAGCACTTCCTGCTCTCTCCTCTTGTTCTGGCACTGGTGTTGGCTTTTGTCGCTACGACTATGCCCGTGATCGACAGCGGCTTTCGGTGGTCACAGTTCCTTCCCCCTCGTCTGATGTGTCTGAATTGGTTCAGCGTTGGTGGATCGATTAGCGACTGCTCAGCCAATGGTGTTTGTAAGCCTCAGTGTTCCCCATAGATCAAAAACGCAGAAGACCACTCCGATCACGATTAAGTCCCAGGCGCGATGACGGATCGCCCAAGGTGCAAGGAAGATTTCAGCAACACCGTGTAGGGCTGTGCCAAGCGCCACGTACTCGAGCACGAGTAATCCGTGTGCCAGCAGGAACAGCCCACTCGCTACAAAGCGCATCAACACTCGCCAGGAGGTAGACACAGCGATTGAAAAACAGATTTAAACCTTACCGGTCTTTCTCCCAGCCATGTTCTCCTCTCGCATTAATGGGTACTGTTGAGAAGAGTTGTTCCGGTGCAAACGCCAATGGCTTCATTGCCAGTTCCGGTTGAAGGACCCCTCGAGCGTGGATTGCATCTGGATGGCAGGCGCTTAACGCCACAGCGTCGACTGATCCTCGACCTGTTCGAGCAGATCGGTGGAGGCACTCACCTCAGTGCTGAAGATGTCCATCGTTTGCTGGTGGATTCAAAGGCCAGGGTCTCATTGGCAACGATTTATCGAACCCTGAGACTGCTTGTTGAGATGGGGTTTCTGCAAGAACTTGAACTCAGTGACGGAGGTCGTCGGTTTGAGCTTGCAAGCGATGATCATGGCGATCATCACCATTTGATTTGCGTTCGTTGCGGACGCACTGAAGAATTTGAAAGCACCTCAGTTCT
>NZ_JAKUHK010000183.1:0-4210 GCF_023630655.1 Synechococcus sp. MU1655
CGTTTGCTGGATCGCCTTTCACCCAATATTCAGGTTTCACCAGGTGTTCACAACGTGGAAGGCCAGTACATCAAGGCCGCTAAAAACATGGCGTCTGTGTTTGCAGGCTTTGGGTATTCGTTTCACAAACAGAATCCAGGCGTTTTGCCTACTTTGCTGACGCTTCTCTTGGATCAATGCTTGGATCAAGCCGCCACGGTGTCGATGGCGCGCCGCGATCGTCAACGGCTCTATAACCGACAGCCTTTTTCCCTCACGGAATTGGGGTATGGGGTGCCGAGGATTGAAGCGGCCCTTGTGCGAGAAGGGGATATGGAGAAGGTTCGGGACCATACCTTTGCCCAGCTCACCGCCATGGTTGCTGATGTTCGAGGCAGCATGATGATGCCCGTTTCAGGTAAGCCAACGCGGAATTTTCAAGTTGGTCAGGTGCTCTCAGACCACATGCGTCTTGAGCAACGCTGTCCGGAGAGCATGGAGGAGCTGGAAGGGTGGTGTGAAGCTGCTGGTTTACGTAAGGGTGGCTTAGAGGGATTGAAAGCCTTGCGTTATTGGCCTCAAATTGCCCGCAAATATTCCATTCCTGTTCATGATGCATCCATGATTAATTTGCTTTATATGGCTATTTATGGTCGACAAGCAACTAAAGATGTTGCTTTTTCAGTCATGACTGATAGCCGGCAATTGTCTACCTATTGCCAGGAATCTGTTCGGCCCTCCCACAGCCGACGCTACGCAGAAGCTCTGCAAAATCTGGATCTGCCTGAAGCGATGGATCTCATTGTTAATGCAGTGATTGCCGATAATGCACGACGCTTAATTCGGGGCGATTCAGGCTTTGAAGATATGGAGGTTGATGATGATCCTCCTGCCTACCTTCGCGCCATGAATGTTATTGAAAATGCGCTTTAATCAAGCATGATTACTTTGTTGGCGATAGATTTGTAGGGGTCGGGATCACAGCTCAGAACAACGATCTGTAATCCTCTTGAAACGGCTTCCTGCAGCATCTTTAGAACTCCCTGCAGGCGCTGAGCGTCAGTGTTGGTGAAGGCGTCGTCGAAGAGCAGGGGAAGGCAGCCCCCATGACGTTCTTTGAGGGTGTCAGCGATGGCAATGCGTAGGGCTGCATTCAATTGTTCTTTCATCCCCCCGCTGAGTTGGTTAAAGGCAAAGAGTGTGCCCTCGCGATGTAAACTTAGATCTTTTAAACCATCTTGTGGGTCATAACTCAGGGAACAGCCTTCATTTGGATTTTCCAGTAAGGGTTGCAGGACCTGATTGATATTTGATTTCAAAGGATTGGAATAGCGCTGAGAGAGATCGTTGCGGGCTTTTTGAAAGCGTTGTAGTAGATGGCTACGGGCACTGATCAAGAGTGCTTCTTGTTGTTCAGCTTGCGTGGCTAAGTCGAGCTTTGCTGAAGCTTCGGCCACTGCTGAGTGGAGATCGCTTTGCCCAAGAGATTCGCATCGTTCTAAGAGTGCACCACGCTGGACCCCAAGCTCATGACGCTGTTCTCTGAGCTGATGCTCTAAGCGATCTAGCGTCTCTAATTCTGCTTTTGGGTCGGAGTTTTTTGAGGATGGGATTGGTTGTCGAAGTTCCTGAATGTTGGCTTGCAATATTCGTTGCTGAGATGTCAATGTTTCGATCGATTGTGTGAGTTGTTCCAGAGATCCCACCTCTCTTTCAAGTGATTGATGTTGGTCAATGCGTTGCTTTTGCTCTGCTTTGAGTCGCTCTTGTTGAAGGAGCTTTTGTTGCCATTGTTTCTGTTGAACATCATGATGAGCCTCTAGTAGGCGAACTTGTTTTTGATGAGTATCGCTTTGGTCTTTTAGCTTTCGGTAGTGAGTTCGGCATTGATCCAGTTCTTTCTCATGATCTGAATCTGTTTTTAGATCTTTGGAGGGAAGGCCTTGATTGAGTGCGTCCAACTGGAGTCGTAAATCTTCGAGGTTGGGTGCTTGTTGTTCTGCAGGAGGGGCGAGTTGGGTGAGTTGGGCTTTGATCAACGCTTGTTCTTGGAGAAGAAGGTTGCGTTGTTCATTGCGTTGTTGAGCTTCTTCAAGGGAGCTTGCTTTCCACTTTTTTAATCCAGCTTTCAACGCGATTTGAAGGGATTTTTGTGTCTCCTTGAGTGGGGCAAGTCCTGTGCCTTCACCAGGGCTGATCTGAAGTCGGACCTGCTCTCCCACGTCAATCCGGAAGACACCTGCTTGCTCACACGATTCACCTTCCTTCAGCTGTGCCCCCTCAATGGCAATCGTTTGATCTGCAGATTCCACCAACACGCTTGTGGCCATGCTTTCGATGCGGATGGCTATGGCCTGAAGCTCTTCTCGCGTTTTGTTCAGTTGCTGAAGGTCTTGGGCCGTACCGCCTTCGATGTTGTTGAACGCCACATTGAGTTTGTGATGTTCTGCGGTTAAGCGTTGTCGTTCCTCATGTTGGCGATTCAGCCTCTCAAGGCGTTGATGAAGTTCATCGCGGTCCTTTCGTTGTCGAAGCAAAAGGCCTTGCTCTTCCAGGTTTTGTCGTTGTTGTTCGAGTTCTTCGCTCCGTTGCTGTGCCTTTTTGATGTGGTTCCTTTCCGCGTTGCAGGTCGTCTCCAAGGCTTGGAGTTCACGCCCCAGGTTGGCCAGGTTGAGTTGACAGGCCGTACTGTCTGCCGAAAGTTTGCGAAGAGTGGTGCAGCTTCTTTCGAGTTGTTGTTGCTGCAGGGTGAGTGGCTTCAATTGTTGAAGTGCTTCCTGCAGTTGAAGCAAGCGTTGGCGCTGTCGGCGGAGCTCAGGTAATTGCTCGAGTTCCAGGTTGCGCAGCTTGTCTTCAACCCGATCAAGCTCCTCACAGGACAGCTCAAAGTCCTGGAGTTGTTCAAGGCTTTCAGTGTGACGCTCCTTGGCCGCTTGAAGAGCCTCTTGACGCTTCCAAAGTTCGCTTTGGTGACGCACTCCTCGGCTACTCAAGCTTTCAGACACCAGGCGTTCGAGTTGGCTGTGAACCCGTTGATCCAGTGGCGACTGCAGTGATTGCTCGGCCTGTTGTTCCAAGCATTCGATTAAATTATTGAGGTCGTAGTGGTCATGACTGAGGCTCAGCAAGTCGCGACCTGATTCGCCCTGCTTCACCCAAAGATGCGCCCAGCGGCTGGGCAATGTCTTGTTGACCTGCCTGCTGTTGAGGATCTCGTCAACGCCGAGCAGATGGGCTAATTGATCCTCAGCTGCTGATCCAATCAGGGCCACCTGTCCCTTGGTTTCCAATTGGGTGGTGCCACTGGGACCGCTAAAGCGTTTGAGAAGGGTCCAGTGTTGGTCGCTGGTTTCAAATTCCACCTTGATTTGGGGATGGCCGGCATGAAGCTGGGACCGCAAATCCTGCACTGCCGTCCCGCTGGAGGCAGCACGCACAAACAGCGTTCGATGCAGAGCCTCGACCAAGGAACTTTTGCCACTTTCATTGGCTCCGCCAATGACCGTTAACCCTGGAGCAAAGTCCAGAGCCAAGTTTTGATGGCGGCGAACGCTTGCGAATTCACTGCGAATCAGCCGCATGAGGCCTCCTGCGCTTCCGCTTCTTCCAGCACAATCCTTTGCAGTTCAAGCATCGCTTGTTCGAGCATGGCTCGATCCAATCCCTTGTCTTCAGCGTTGGAGGTGCTGTTGGCTTCCAGCTCAGATGCAAGATCTTTCGTGATGCCCTGGATTAATGGCGCATCGTCGCGTTGCAGAAACGTTTGAAATTCTCCTGGCTCAGGCCTGCGATCGGGCATCCCGCGGATTCTGAGGTGGAGCAGTTGTTGCTCTAAATCTTGTAACAGCTGTTGCAACTGTTGATGCTCTTGAAAAGACAGTTGGCCGCTTAGCTCAATCCTCAATAAATCTTTCCCAACCTTGCGCCCCACGCAGGATTCGATCGTTGTTTTAAGGCGTTGAAGATCAGCCCCACTGCTCACCTTGGACTCGATCCTGTGCCAGGAGATGGCACCGATTGGAATTGGTGTGACCTGCGGGGGGTGGTGTCGTTTGAGGTCAACCAGAAGTGCTTGCGAGCGTTGGTCTTGATCACTGGTGGGGAAACGATCGGGTTCAGGGGTGCCGCAATACCAAGCGCGCGGGTTGAGTTGAGTTAGGGCATGCCAATCCCCCAGAGCGATGTAGTCCACCTCTTGCTCAGGCCATCGATTGTGATGCAGTTGGTTGAT
>NZ_JAKUHK010000184.1:0-4192 GCF_023630655.1 Synechococcus sp. MU1655
GAGACCACCTTAAAGACCTCAGCATCCTCAGCACTTAACTGCTCTTACTTAACAGCAAACGCAGGAATGATTACATCTACTTTCGCTTGTCAATCAAACGTGCTCGGGCTAGTTATTCCGGCCATTCCATCTTGAACGCAACCAACCTTTGTATCGTCTCAGCGATGGGCCACCTCAGAAAGGGTTGATCCAATCGTCATGCACTACACAAAACCCATATTCTAAGGATATTCTCAGGTTCACCAAATCAATCTCTTGCCTACCAGCATCACCCGCACTACGAGAAGTGGAGTCTTGGCACGTCGTGGTACGGGTGCTCAGGCTGATCAGAGCATGAAAACCGCCTTTCACTCTGCTAGCGAACTAAAGCAGCTGTTCAAACGGATTGGGAAATCCTTTGATGCCGTTCAACTCAGCCCAGGCCCTCTAGAGGGATGCTTCTCGATACTCAACTTAGGCAGCATGTGCCTGCTCGAAATTCGCACCAATCAGCGTCTACTTCTCAATGGAGAGAGGGGAGACGACTGCATGAGTTTTTGCTTTGAAGCGACGGGAATAGCCGATGAACACCGGTTATTCAACCAGCCAATTGCCCCTTACTCCCTCAATGGCTTTCGTCAGGGACAAGTCGAATCCCATTTCCAACTCACAGCCAACAGCACCACATTCCTAGCAATCCTGTCGATCCGCCGATTCAACTCTTTCATCTGCCATTCCACAGAAGAAGAGCTGATTACTCAACTGAAAACCAACAATTCATTGCAGATTACGCCTGCAATGCATGCACAGTTTCGGAAAAAGTTTGAAAATCTTCTCCTAAATCCACCCCTGACAACGCTGCATCGACGAGAGGCAACAAACCATCTATACAGTTCATTCCTGATTGCTCTGAATGACAAGCACAATGTAGATTACATAACCTTTGCACCATCTCCCCGTCAGGAACTAGTCAGAGAATTTATAGATTGGGCCTTCAAGAATTCACACAATGACTTAAGCCTTGATCAAATCAGCGAATCGCTATTTGCATCGAGAAGAACCCTGATTCAGGGAAGCAAAGAATCACTTGGAATGGGTCCGATGGAAATGATGAAACGTGTACGCCTCGAGCAAGTGAATTGGATCTTGAGGTCAACCGAAGCGCGTGCAAATGAAAATTTTAAAACGATCACGCAAGTAGCTCAACACTATGGATTTCATAGTCGTGGACATTTCGCCAAGGCTTACCAAAACCTGTTTGCAGAGGCCCCAAGAGACACATGGCTGAAGTCAACAAATAGTTGATCCTTGCCACGATCCCATTCATGCAGATTTGCGGTCCTAGTCAGAGTCAAATTTTAAATACTTCTATGGTGGTATTCACCCAAAGGAAACACCACCGTTATCGAAGCAATTGATCGGTTCAATCAGCTTTTTGCATCACTCTCCTTGGGATAAACATCAAAGAAATCTTGTCGATCTAGCCGCCGTAAGCGCTACAGCAACGAGGTCCGATCGTTTTAACCGTCAGCGATCAAAACGCTTTGTCCGGCCATTCACTCGATGATCTAGGCCACCAAGCACGATCGGGAGCAAAAGGCCTTGCACTGAACGCTGCCTCGAGCGCTGCACAATGGCGTGATGATCGATGTGATCGGCACCGACGCCGGTGCCCCCGGCTCGCTCCCACCCTGGGCTCAGCTTTTGGTGAAACAGGCAGACCTAGTGGCAGCCCCAAAGCGGTTGCTACCAGCACTGCAGCATTGGTCTGTCTGCCCAGTAGCCCTTCGCTGCATCGCCAGTGATCATCCAATCGCTCTGAGCGACGAGTTGCTTGGTCTTGGGAGCGATCAACGCGCGGTGGTGCTGGCCAGCGGTGATCCATTGTGGTTCGGCATTGGCCGGATCTTGATCGAACGCCTGGGCCGCGAACGTCTGCGCTTTCATCCAGGCCCCTCATCCTTACAACTGGCGTTTGCCCGACTAGGCAGACCCTGGCAGGACGCGCAATGGATCAGCTTGCATGGCCGTGACCCTGCCCCACTGGCTCAGCGCTTGCAACAACGACCCAGCGCCTTGGCGGTGCTCACCGATCCCAGCCGCGGTGGCGTGGACGAGGTCCGCCAAAGCTTGCGCAGCAGCGGCCTGGAATCGGCCTATGCCCTCTGGCTCTGCGAATCGCTTGGTCACAGCAGTGAGCGCGTGCAACGGCTCGATCCATCCGAAGCCACGCCGAGCGATTTGCACCCCCTCCACCTGGTGGTGTTGCTCTCAGAAGCCCAGGAGACTCAACCTCCAGATCAGTTGCCGCTGTTTGGTCTCGAGGATGGTGTGTTTCTTCAACACAGCGATCGGCCCGGCTTAATGACCAAACGCGAGGTGCGGATCCAATTGCTCGCTGAGCTGAACCTTCCAGCGCAAGGCGTGCTCTGGGATCTTGGTGCTGGGACCGGCAGCGTGGGCCTTGAAGCGCTGCGGCTCAGGCCTCAGCTGCAGTTGCTTTGCATTGAACAGCGCAGCGGCGGATCAACACTGATCGCCGCGAATGCCAGACGCCTGGGTGTTCAACCCGCAGCGATTCTGGAAGGCGATGCTATGGACGAGCTCAGCAACCTCCCTGCAGAATTAGTCGCCCCCGACCGGGTGCTGATTGGTGGCGGAGGCCGCAAGCGCCGATCCCTCCTGAAGCATGTGATCCAGTGCATGGCCCCCAAAGGTGAAGTGGTGATTCCCCTCGCCACGTTGGAGGCCTTCGCTGAGCTGAGGCCGGTGCTCGAGGCCGCTAAATACACGGTGAAGCTGAGTCAGCATCAGGCCTGGCGCGGCCAACCCCTTGCCGATGGCACCCGGCTTGCTCCGATGAATCCGGTGTTGATCCTCAAGGGAAGCGCTCCCCGGCTGGACTGAGAATGACGCGATCGAGCGAAAAGGGCAGAATCAAGCCCTTTGAAACTCACAGGATGGCAATCCGAGAAAGCAAACCCCAGGTTTCACCACTGCGCCTCAAGATCACTCTTTTGATTGTTGGCGTTGGCCCCTTGCTTGCCGTTGGGCTGTGGCTTCAATCCAAGGGATTCTTTAGCTAGGCCTGCCTCTTCCACTTCATTGGCTGGCGTCATTGCTTGGCGTCATTGCTTGGATCGGTTCAATCACCACCGTGTCTCCAACGCCAAGCCCCAGGCGCTTAGCCTCCCCAGCTCGTAACTCGATCACACCGTCCGCATCAACCATCGGCCCATAGGCCTTGCAGGGCACAGCTGGACAAATGGGCACCTCGGCCTCAATCGCAATCACCTCGCCCTGGTGCACAAACACCATGTCGAGGGGCGCAATCGTATTCAGCATCCAAAAGCGCAACGGGCGTGCGGGCTTAAACGGAAACCACATGCCCCTCAGCGGTGGCAAAGCCGGGCGTTGCATTAATCCAAGCCGTTGTTCTTCGGGCTGGTCCGCCACCTCTAAAAGAACGCAGGTGTCGTCGCGAACGCACCATTGGACTTCAAGGGGCAACTGCTGGGGGGGAGATACGTCCATCAAGAGCTCTTCAGGAAAGGAACGCCGTTGTTGAGGCAATAACCACGGCCACGAATGGTGTGAATTAAGCGAGTGTCGCCATCCGCCTCAAGTTTCTGACGCAAATAACGGATATACACCTCCACCACATTGCTCGACACCCCTTGCTCATCGTTCCAAACCTCACGCAGGTTTTGATCACGACTCACGGCTCTGCCCCGCTCCTTAAACAACAACAGCAGCAAGGACGATTCTCGCTCCGTTAAGCCAATCGGCCGGGTCCCACGACGCACCATTCCGCTTCTGGTTTCAAGCTTCAAATCACCAACCGCGATCACAGTGCAGAGCTCTTCCCTGCGTTTCTGAAGAGAAAGATGGAGGCGCAAGCGTTGCAAGAGATCGCTCGGTGCATTGGTGGCCAACCAGAAATCATCCGCCCCAGAACTGAAGCAGAGCTCTCGAGCGTGAATGCTGTCTTCGCTCACGCCAAGCAAAATCGGCAGCATTCCAAACATCTGGCGGAGCTCACTGACCTCAGGCATCCGGCCCGGTGACACGATTGCAGCGATCGGCTGCTGACTAAAAGCTGCAATGGTGCTATTTCCAGCCCCCCACTCCAACGATGGATAGCCCGAAGCCTCGAGGCGATCTTTGAGGTGCAGGGCCTCAGCACCAACCAGCAACAGCACTCCCTGCTCAT
>NZ_JAKUHK010000185.1:0-4182 GCF_023630655.1 Synechococcus sp. MU1655
TTACCCAGTTGGTGCAGAACCCTGAGCTGCGCGGCCGGGTTCTCACAACGTTGGGGCTGCTCATGTTGGTCCGGCTGGGGATCTATATCCCTATGCCTGGGATCGATCGCGTCGCTTTTGAGCAATTTATTGAGCAGGGCGGAACACTGATTGGGTTCCTTGACATTTTTACCGGGGGCGGAATCTCCACTCTGGGCGTTTTTGCACTGGGAATCCTGCCTTTCATTAACGCCTCAATCATCATTCAATTGCTCACAGCGTCGCTCCCCCAGCTCGAGGACTTACAGAAAAACGAAGGGGAAGCAGGTCGTCGAAAACTCGCCCAAATCACGCGCTATGTGGCGCTCGGATGGGGAACGGTGCAAAGCGTCATTTTTGCGATGATTCTCCGCCAATATGCCGTTGATGGATTAAGCGACGTCGTCTTTGTCGTCCAAACGGCGCTGGCCTTGGTGACTGGATCGATGATTGTGATGTGGCTCAGCGAAGTCATCACAGAGCGAGGCATCGGACAGGGGGCATCCCTTGTGATCTTTTTGAATATCGTGGCCACACTTCCAAAGGCTCTGGGTTCAACGATTGAGAAGGCTCAGACAGGAGACCGTGGAGATGTCGTTGGCATCATTGTCCTGGTCTTGGTTTTCCTGATCACCATTGTTGGAATCATCTTTGTTCAGGAGGGTGCGAGACGTCTACCGATTGTCAGCGCCAAGCGCCAGGTCGGAGGGACAGCGCTCCTACCAAGTCGTCAGAGCTATCTCCCCCTAAAGCTCAATGCTGGTGGAGTGATGCCGATCATTTTCGCGTCAGCCCTGATCTTTTTGCCGATCACAATCGCGAACGTCACGAATAACCCAATCCTGATTCGAGCGGCGAGTGCCTTGAATCCGAGTGCAGCCAATCCATGGCCTTACGCAATTTTATTTTTCTCCCTCATTTTGGGGTTCGCCTATTTCTATTCATCGCTTTCCCTCAACCCGAGTGACATGGCCACCAACCTGAAACGAGGCGGAGTGGCCATACCAGGAGTCAGACCCGGTAGTGCAACAGCCGCCTATCTGGAGGGAGTCAAAAATAGATTGACTCTTCTTGGCGGACTGTTCCTTGGAGCTGTGGCCATTATCCCCTCAGCCGTTGAGAGAGCCACAGGAGTGACAACCTTCCAAGGGCTAGGAGCCACCTCACTCCTGATCCTGGTTGGTGTCGCGATCGACACCGCCAAACAAGTTCAGACCTACGTGATTTCCCAGCGCTACGAAGGACTTGTTCGCCAATAAGGCACGACAACCAGTCAACCCAATTTCCATGAAACAACGACTGCTTTTTTTAGGCCCACCTGGTGCTGGTAAGGGGACCCAAGCGGCACTGTTATGTGATCGTCATGGCTTACGTCACCTCTCCACAGGGGACCTCTTACGCGCTGAAGTCTCTGCTGGAAGCGACCTTGGCAAAGAAGCCGAAAGCGTGATGAATCGTGGAGAGCTGGTCAGTGATTCACTCGTGCTGGCCATCGTGAAAGCGCAGCTCGGAGCCCTGAATGGCCAAGGGTGGCTATTGGATGGATTCCCCCGCAATGTTGCCCAGGCTGAGGCTCTCGATCCACTGCTGCAGGAGCTCAACCAACCCATCGAAGCCGTGGTGCTTCTTGAACTGGATGACGCCGTCCTCATCGAACGCTTGCTCTCCAGAGGGCGTGAAGACGATAACGAAGCCGTGATCCGAAATCGGCTGGTGGTCTATGCAGACAAAACAGAGCCCTTGATTGAGCATTACCGGCAGCGCGGTCTGCTGCAATCGGTGGAAGCCCATGGCAGCATCGAAGCCATTACCGAGAGCATTGAAGCTGTTCTGGCTTAGCTCGCTGTGGTAAATTCGCTGTTTGGAATTTTGGAGAGCCACACCCCATGAAGGTGCGCGCCTCGGTCAAGAAAATGTGTGAAAAGTGCCGGGTGATTCGTCGCCACGGCCGGGTCATGGTGATCTGCCCAAACCCTAAGCACAAGCAGCGCCAGGGATGATCCCCGGCTCCACACTCTGACCGCATCATTCGCCGCCCTATTGGCGGCAACTGTCCCCCCTCGATTATTTGCTCAGTGGCAAGGATTGCTGGTGTTGACATTCCCCGCGACAAGCGGATCGAAGTCGCACTTACTTACATCTACGGAATCGGCTCAACTCGGGCCAAGACCATCCTCACCAAAGCCGGAGTCAACCCTGATATCCGTGTGAAGGATCTAGAGGACAACGATGTCCAGAAATTGCGCAACGCCACTGAGTCCTTCACGATCGAGGGAGATCTGCGGCGGCAAGAGGGCATGGCCCTTAAGCGTCTGCAAGACATTGGTTGCCTGCGTGGGCGTCGTCATCGGATGAGCCTTCCTGTGCGCGGTCAACGCACCCGCACCAACGCCCGCACCCGCCGTGGCGCCAGGAAGACCGTGGCCGGCAAGAAGAAATAAGCCTGCCCGATTCCATCGGTCTCACTCTTCATTCATTACAGCCCTACCCCCCTCAGGCTCTAGCCCATGGCCAAGCCAGCAAAGAAATCAGGCCCCAAGAAGGCCAAACGCAACGTCCCCAACGGAGTTGCCCACATCCAAAGCACGTTCAACAACACGATCGTGTCCATTACCGACACCACCGGAGAAGTCATCTCCTGGTCATCAGCTGGAGCCAGTGGGTTTAAAGGGGCTCGTAAGGGCACACCTTTTGCTGCTCAAACCGCTGCAGAAGCTGCCGCTCGCCGCGCTCTCGAGCAAGGCATGCGCCAAATTGAAGTTCTTGTTCGTGGTCCAGGCTCAGGACGGGAAACAGCCATTCGCGCTCTTCAAGTAGCTGGCCTAGAGATCACTTTGATCCGCGACGTCACTCCCTTACCCCACAACGGGTGCCGCCGCTCTAAGCGGCGTCGTGTCTGAAGATCTCAGCGAATTAGTCCAGGCCCACCTCACTCTCTCCGCTTCAGCCCGTGTTGCAATACCAGATCGATCGTATCGAGCATCAGATCACAGATGATCGCTCCCAGACCGGTGTCTTTCTCATCGGTCCCTTGGAGCGTGGTCAAGCAACCACTCTCGGGAATTCCCTCCGAAGGATGCTCATGGGCAACCTCGAGGGAACAGCCGTCACTGCTGTCCGCATTGCTGGAGTTAATCACGAGTACGCCACCATTCCAGGTGTGCGCGAAGACGTGCTTGACATTCTTCTCAACTGCAAGCAGCTCACTGTTACCAGCCGTACAGACGAGCTGGAAATCGGTCGTCTGATCGTCTCTGGGCCTGCAACGGTCAAAGCCAAGGATCTCCAGTTCTCATCACAGGTCCAAGTGGTGGATGGTGAGCGTCCGATTGCCACTGTTAGCGAGGGTCACAGCCTCGAGCTTGAAGTCCATGTTGAACGCGGCGTTGGTTATCGCCCCGTTGATCGCCACAACGAAGACACGAGTGCCATTGATCTGCTGCAGATCGATGCAGTGTTTATGCCTGTTCACCGCGTGAATTTCACGACGGATGAAACAGCTGTTGCGGAGGGTGGATCAGCTCGCGAACGACTCCGCATGGAGGTTGTGACCGATGGGTCTATGACCCCGGATGACGCGATTGCACAGGCTGCCAATCAGCTCATTGAGCTATTCCAGCCCTTAGCCACCGTGACCATGGTGGAAGAGCCAGGCATCGAACCTGAGCCTTCTGCTGAAGCTCAAATTCCACTCGAAGAGCTTAATCTTTCTGTTCGGGCTTACAACTGTCTTAAGCGCGCACAGGTGAATTCAGTCTCTGACCTGATGGGTTTCAGTTACGAAGATCTTCTCGAGATCAAGAACTTTGGCTCGAAGTCAGCTGATGAAGTGATCGAAGCTCTCGAGCGCATCGGCATTTCGATCCCCCAAAGTCGCACCAGCGTCTGATCCTTACGTCCTTCAGTCTTCTCTTAGAACCATGCGCCACCAATGTCGTGTTCCATTGCTGGGCCGCCCGGCTGACCAACGCAAGGCGTTGCTTCGCGGACTCACAACACAGCTCATCCGCGAAGGCAGGGTGACAACAACAAAAGCGCGAGCCAAAGCTCTGCGTGATGAAGCCGAACGGATGATCACGTTGGCCAAGAACGGCAGTCTCGCCTCTAGACGCCGAGTGTTGGGCTACGTCTACGACAAGCAGCTGGTCCACGCCCTCTTTGACA
>NZ_JAKUHK010000186.1:0-4168 GCF_023630655.1 Synechococcus sp. MU1655
CCCAGCTGCTGAGTTCGTTGGCGCGATCCTTTTTCGGTTTCGGTGAGTAGGGCTTGGTGTCGGTTTGGCCTTGGCTTCGCCAATCCGTTGAGCAGTCGCGAAGGGCAGTTTCCAGCGTGTGTCCGCTTACGTTCCATTCCGCTTCGAACTCAGTCCAGCTCGATTGCAGCCACTGGTTAAAGCAATCGATCAAGGGACGCTCTAGGTCGTCTGATCCTTCAGTGCCGGCGATCCGAACAGCGCAATCGCTGTCCAAGCGACTGAGGGCATGGCTCAACTGATCAGCGGAGAGACCGGCATGCAATAGCCCTGAGACATCGTCGGGAGGCAGGGCCAACACTTGTTGTTCCCAGTAGTCGTAGGCCACCTCCTGGCACAGATGCTGGCTGTCATTTTCAAGACAAACCTCAATGGCCGTGCCGTTCTGGAGAGCTTGTCGGCGAAGGCTGCGCCTGCAGAAGCCATGGATGGTGGTGATGTCGGCACGTTCCAGCCCTTCCAGTGCTTCCAGCAGGTTGCTGGCGATTGTTCGACGGGTGTTGGGATCTTGCCCGTGGAGGGTTAGCCACTCCTCCATCACTGCATCTGTGGGTGGGGAGTCGGTTTGGGAGTCGGAGTTGTTGGTTTGGCTTTGGAGCAGCGCTTGGAGTGCGTCGTTGAGACGACGACCAATGCGTTCGCGCAATTCCGCAGCGGCGGCTTCTGTGAAGGTGACAACTAAAAGCTCTTTGAGGTTCAGCTTCCGCTCTGTGACTAGCCGTAGGACCAGGTGGGCTAAAGCAAAGGTTTTTCCCGTTCCAGCACTGGCCTCGAGGAGACGAACTCCTGCCTCAAGGGGGTATTGATTGGGTTGGAAACGGCTGCTCATGGCCGCTGCGCCTCCAACATCGGCGCATACAACGCTTGAAATGCCTCCTCAAAACAGGCCGCTGTTAAAAAATCGTCCGCTTCGAAGTGGTCGCCAAAACAAAGCTGCATCTCTGCCCGTGCCCGCTCCCCCATGCCAGCGAATCCACCATCCCAACGGCTTTCAAACGCTCGATTTGCTTTGTCAAGACCTTTGTGCCACATGAGGGCCCTCGCCAACCCACTGGCAGGCGGCACCGGCCAGCACGATTCAGCTCCTGCGGCCGCGAGAGTGTGGAGAGATAAGAGAAGCTCCTTCGCTCTGTCTGCATCCAATGGTTGCCAGTGAAGGGCTAGTTGAAAGTGATCAGCCTTGGTGCTGCTGTCACATCGACTGATCACAGCCGTTGGAGTGGACACTCCCGCCGCTTGCTGGATGAGGTGGGTGAACCATCCGCCAAGTGCCGTGCGCGACTGAAGCCGGCCTGCGCTGACCAACACCGTGGTTGTCCCAGCCCTGAGCACGGAGCGTGACTCGGTCTCTGAGCGGATCAAATCACAGTGCAGAGGCCCGAGTCGCAACAGCGTTTGTTGCAGGTTTTGCCAGCGCTGCTCAAGGCGATTGGCCGCCAGTTGGCCTGCTGCGCCAGGCGGAAGCATCCCTTGGCCGCGAAGCTGTGTGCTCCATTCGCCAGGAAGGGCGTGGTCCCA
This sequence comes from Synechococcus sp. MU1655, assembly GCF_023630655.1. Taxonomy (NCBI): domain Bacteria; kingdom Bacillati; phylum Cyanobacteriota; class Cyanophyceae; order Synechococcales; family Synechococcaceae; genus Synechococcus; species Synechococcus sp. MU1655. Next base: position 1,558 of record NZ_JAKUHK010000186.1, read on the forward strand.
GATCAAGCTCGAATCCGTCGCCAGCCAGTCGAGCTGATCGAGAAAAGACTGATTTAAAAGAGATTGACGTTCCCGCTCTTCGAGTTCGAGCGCTGAAAGGTCTTCCACGGGGGTGGACCACTCCCGTGTCTCCAATCCCCGCGCTTTGAGCCAATAGCGCTGGGGAGCCTCAAGCCAACGATTGATGGCGTCTGAGTCGAAACCCTCAGAGGGGGCACCTGCAGTCCAGCTCAGGGGGTGGGCTAAGCCCAGGGCGCTGTTGCTCGAGCGCTGATAATCGCGGCGATCGAGATTGAGCCTGGCTTCGAGGTGGTGACGATCACAACTGAAGGCTGAACCGGCACGATTGACGAGAAAATTACGGGCATCCAAGGGATTCGCGGGTTGCTCCAACACCACGCGCTCGAACTGTTCGGGCGTGAGTTGCTCGTTGAGCAAGGTGAGCCATTGTTGGACCGGAGGCGAAGGGGGAAGCTCTTCGCCCTTGCGCTCATCGCGTGCATTCCAGCTAATCAGGAGATGTTGTCGCGCCGACATCAACGCCTCCAGCAGCACGTAACGGTCTTGATCTGTGCTTGATGGATCGCCGAGTCGGCGCTGCTGTTCCAGGAGGTGAAAGCCAGGGCGTTCCCGCTGACGTGGAAAGCTTTGCGAATCAAGCCCCATCAGCACGATCAGCCGATGGGGAATTGCGCGCATCGGCTCTAGGGCGCTGATCGTGAGGGCACCACTGCGGTGGCCAAAACGACCGCTATCCGCGGAGAGGGCCTCATCAAGAATGGAGACCACAACGGAAAGATCGAGATCAAGAGTGCACTCAGATGCCTGTTGCTGCATCCTGTCGAGTGCTTCGACGATCGCTTGTTGCTCCCAGGCCCAGTCCCCTCCATCCCCATAGAGATGCTGGAGAAGCTGATTCAACTGTGTGGTCCAGGCGCTGGGACTGTGGGGTTGACGTAGCCGAATGATCCATTGCGCTAGTCCATCCAGAAGCGGCCACCATTGTTCAAGCTGCTGAATGGTGAGACCTCCCTGGAAGGGGGCACAGCCTCCCGGAGCGAGACCTGGCTCTTCAGGCAGCACGAGACCAAGCAGCCAGCGATCAAGACACCAGCTCAGGCTATGGGTGTCATCGCCTCCACGCTCCTTGCCATCCACCCCCCAACGGAAGCCCGTTTGCTGGAGGCACTGGGTGATTCGCACGGCATCCGCCGCCGTGATCCCTTGGAGGACCTGAAGGGCGGGGTTAGCGAGAAGTGCCTCGAGCCCGGATGCCGTGAAGCGCTCACTGGCCAGCTTCAAAAGAGCCATAAACCCTTGGCTCAGTCCAGGAGAGCTCTGTTGGCTTCGGTCGGTGAGTCGCCAGGGAATGCTGATCCCAGTGGCATCGTGATCACCGAAGACGGAGCTGAGGAGCGGGGCGTAGCGCTCCACATCCGGAGTCATCACCAAGACATCTCGTGGCTCAAGGCTTGAATCAGAGGCCAGCCATTGCAGAATCTGATCCCGAACCAGTTGGACCTCTCGCCAGGGTCCTGCGCAGGCCAAAAAGCGCAATGAGTTGTCTTGATCAACAGGGTTTAGGGATGGTGCGCTTCCATCCACCAGCTGTTGTTGCACTTGCTCCAGGAGCGTCGCTGGCCGCTGTTCGGATGCAGCGATCTGAATGGGCGCGGCAAAGAGATCTCCCTGATCCCATTGGCCGAGAAAGCAATCGCCGTTGCCTTCTAAAAGCAACTGAAATTCAGCCCCCATGCGTCCCAAAATCGCTTCCAGTCTTGGCGATTCCAAGAGCCAGGGCCCATCGGGTGGAGTGTTCCAGGCTTGTCCGAGCGTTTGTCTTCTCTGTTCGGAGCGTTGCCACAGCTCAGGGCAAGGTGTCAGCAGGTAAAGCTCGATCGCCATTAGCCCCGAGAGGCCTTGTAGGAGTTCTATCTGCACTGGGGCGAGATTGCTGATGCCAAACAGGCGCAATTGAGGCGGTAGCGCGGCGGCTGAAACATCACCTGCCCGCAGACGTTGAATCGCCTTTTGCACTTGAAGACCAAAAGGATCACAGGGGAGGAGTGCTGCAAGGGCACGAACGAGCTGTGGTTGCCATTGCAGCTGAGCGGGCAGGTCGGCGTCTCCGTGGCCCTCAATCCATTGGCTCAGCTCCTGCGGTCGGTAGAGGGCGTAGTCGTCCACAGCATCGGCGAGGCAGCGGGCCAGTTGCCAGTGATCACGATTGAGACGTCCAGAAACGCTTGCGTGTTGCTCCCACCAGAGCTTCAGGCTTTCAGCTGTGGGATGGTCGAGAAGACTGGGGAGAACGTTTAAAACAGACCAAACCAGTCGTTCTGCACGCCAAGGATCTTCGCTCGTTGGATCGAGATCCAAAATGCAGCGCACCAGTTGACGTAAGCGCGATCCAGGAAAGGGAAAACGCACAAGAGCGCTGATGCCATTGGCTTTGGCAAGCTGCTCTCCGAGCCATCGGCTTGTGGGCCAAGTGTTGACCACAATCTCCAGCTCTTCAAACGGACCTGGGGGGTCAAGCGTCAGCGTCTGTGCCAGAAGCGTTGCAAGAAACTCTGTGCGATTGCTGCGGTAGACCGTTAGCAAGGCACTG
>NZ_JAKUHK010000187.1:0-4166 GCF_023630655.1 Synechococcus sp. MU1655
TGAGCAGCAACTTCTCAGAGCTCAAACTGAGGTGAAAATTGCTGAGCAAGAGGCTTTACGCTACGACACCTTGAACCAAAGCCTTGATGATCGTGTTTTGTACAAACTATTTCTTGATAAGTGGGATGGTATGACCCAGGTCGTTCCTGGATTGCCAGGAACCAATGGTGGTGCCCCTTCGGTGATCGTTAGTTCTAAGAAATAAATGCTTTTTAAGAGCAAGCTCTCGTCCAGTCAGGTTTCATTGAATTGTCATCATGATTGTTTGAAATTTATTCTTGTCCGGAATTCTTGTTTCTTCAATCGTTCAATCCTTTTGAGGACTGGTTATGGTGATCAAATCAAGATCGAATCGTTGTGAATTCTATTCATGCACGCAACTTGATCCTCGGGAATGACGTTTCTTGCTGTGGTGCCTGTCCTGATGAGGTGAGGGCGTGAATCATCGTGTTTTGAGGGGGCTATTTGTGGTGTTGTTCTTGGGTGTGCTCACTCACTGCGCATCCAAAACGCAAGTTCGTGTTCGCTATCGAGTCGTTCCACAACGTTCGCCAAAGGGCTTTCAGCTTCCCAAGCAGAGCCCCCCAGCCAGGGGACTGTTGCTGTGACAATCCAATCATTTTTTGAGCGGTTTTTTGATGCGATGTCCAGGCTTCTTTGTTTCCCCACCATCCTGATTGAATTAAAGAGTATTGAGCTGTGTAACAGCAACCACACCGTTTCCACGAACGGGTGTTCAAGTCCCCTAGAAGAACTATGACCTGTGTCGAGCGTCATCTATGCAGAATTCCTTTGGCAAGGATCTGGCACGTTCACTCGTGGTCATGCTCCTAGAGATGCAAGCTGAGATTCGCGAGTTTTCTTATCAAATGGATCTGGAAGAGCAGCGCAATCAAACGTCTCAGGCTCGGTCTGGATCAACAGGCAACCCTTTGAGTGTTAGAGCGAGTTGACGAGCAGCAAGCAACCCTGGATACAAAAGACTGGCTCGTTTCTTATTCCGAAAGAGCCCATTCAGTAATACCAAAAGAGGGTCGCTCGGTTTCAGCTCGTTGCAGAGAATAGAAATTGCTTCGCTTCCGTGCCAAATCTGATCTCCGTCTATTAATACGGCTCCCTCACTCAAATTGAATCCCCGTCGACGTAAGTCGTTTCGGAGACCATGTTCAAGCCTTCCATCTCGGATCAGGAGATCCGGAACCCCCCCCTTCAGTTCGCTTCGCAAGGCAAATGCTTTGCAGAAAGGACATCCACCGTCGTACACCAGCGTCTTCAGCAACCCCTCCAACCGTTCGTTCGGTAAGTTGATGTGATTGACAATAATTTAGATGGCAGACAAAGAGCTACTCAAAGAAGTTGGAATGGAGTTATGGGGTTCTGTCAAGAAGCTCCGCCCAGGTTTGCCTCGCGAATCTCGATTGGAGCTCACCCTCAAGGCTCTGATGGTGATTGGCGATCTGTCCGATCAGGTTCAGGCTGCGGTTGTTGTGGGTCTCATTGCTGAGCAAGAACCGCCCGAGAATGAACCAGAGGGTCAAGATGTCACAACCAGTGCTGACAGCGAGCCTGATGTGGAGCAGACACCTGATGGTCGCCGAGTGGTGCGTCGTCGATCACGTGCTGCTGGTTGATCATGAAGGGATGGTCGATCATCTGTGTTGATCGAGTCCCTTCGTCCTGATCCAATGGACGGCAGACCGCATTTCTGGGCTGCCTTAGAGGTCATTGAACGGCATTAACTCAGCAAAGTCTGGCCTCGGCTGTGAATGGTGCGTGCGTACTCCGTCCAAGTGCCTTGGCCCCAGTAACGAAAGCAGCTTGTCTCCAGTAAAAGCAGATGCAGTAATGCTTGTTGATACCTCTCGCTTGTCGTGAACGATGGATCTTCTGCCGTTTGCTGGTCGAAATATTGATGAAAGGCTGCGCTGAATTGGTTCATTGGTTCCAAAACGTTGTCGTACCCCTCAACCCAACTCAGGTTGTTGGTCCAAGAGGCTCCCTCCATTGAGAATCCACTGTTACTGGCTTTGAGGTCATCGATTGCTGCGTCGACGGTTTCACGATTCGAACAGCTGCCTACCTGCTTCCAGAGCCGGTGTTGATGGACAGCTTGCACTGCAGGGAAATCGGAAGATTTCACCCCTTCCTGCTCGAGAAGCTCGAGCCATTCGCTGCCGTTGATCGCCACCGTTTGGGCTTGTCCGCTGTCTTCCTGTGAGTTCTGATGCATCGCTTTGCGGTGTGCTTGCAGAAACGCCTCCGGGAATTCATTCATCATGACCCCCCCGTTTTCTCCATCAGCAATTTGCGTTACTACGGAAGGAATGTTTCTGCTTCCCAGCGGTTGTTGTCCAAGGGTGAGCGCTTCGTAATAGGGCTGCATTTGCCCCACCAGTTTCGTGTCGGATCCCTGTGTCTTGATTAACACCGTGATCCGTGCAACCTCTCCTGTTGAGCTGCGTGCGACCAGTTGGTTGGGGAGGTACCTCTGTGACTGGGAAAGAGGTGAACCATCCAGGTTTTCGACGCTGTGTTCTTGAACCATCATCCAGTTGTAACCACAGTCATTGAGTGCCTGGATGAAGGCATGAAGTGTATCTGGGTGGTTGGGTAGATGCATTTCGGGAGGTGAAAACCCTTTCACCCTCTGGAGTGCTTCTTCCCCGAATAGATCAACGAATTGGTGTTGCCAGGCACTGATCTGAAGTTTCAGATCGGGAATGGGTGTGGATGGCGCGACCGCATGGCTCCAGAACGTACCCAGCCATTCGACATGGCGTTGCATGGTCGGATCACAGGCGAGATAGCGCAGTGAGCCTGTGATGTCTTCACGACCCATCTGGTGAACTCCCCAGAGAAGGTTGCCGGAATAATCGAGCATGATTCGCGGATTGCATCCTTCGCTGATCAGCTGAGGAATGAGATCAGCCATGCGTCGATAGCACTGCGCGAAGGGCTCCGCGTTGTGGTTGTCGCCTTCCCCCTGGTTTTCAACCATGTATTGCAAATGGGAGACCAGTTCTCCGCTTTTGCCGGCAGGGATCGTGGGCTGATGCATGTGCAGGGCACAGGCGAACGCTGAGCTGATCCCCTCAAGCCTCAGATTTGTGTGTTGTATCCAGATAGGCTTGCGATTCTGCAAAAGGGAATGCAAATCGGTTTCTCGGCCAGCAATCGCTGGAGATGGGTGATGGGTCATGCCTTGATTCGTACTCCATCGACCCTTGGCCGTCATGTCATGACCGCTTCAGTTGGTCATTCCGGTTGTTCTTGTGCTTGCGTCGACTCTCGTCGTGGTTCCCTTTCGTGATTCACTAGCGGAGAAAAAGGACATGGGACATCTGATTTGAGCTCTCTCCAGTCCTTTTTGGTGCACTTGCAAAGGGATTCTCGTTTGCAAAGCCGCGTTCAGTCGGCAATGACAGCTGCTGAGGTTGCAATGATCGCTCAGGAGCTCGGCTATCCCGTGTCTGGTAGCGAGCTGCTGTTGCTATCCGGTAAGTCTTTCAAAGGGATGAGGGTTCATCGTGTCGATCATCCTGGTGAATATCCACACCGTTACTGAGTGAAGCTTCTGAGTACAAACACTGATGTATCTGGGAGATTGCATGCGCCATAACGAAAGAGCCCAATTGGAAGGGTTCAGATCAAGCTCAATGAATGCGTCTCGTGGGCCGTGGCCGGGGGGTCACGGCCTTTTTATTGGTCTTTTGCATGCATGCCCAACGAGTTCTATACGTCGCTTGTATTTCCTTTGAATGTGATGAAATCTTGAAAAATCGCGCTTATTTGTGTCTATCACCACATCAATCATCCGTGATCCCGAAGACTTCTGATCAATGTGGGTGGTTTGTACCGTGTTTTGCAGGTTGGGTGCATAAGTTGTGTACATACGAATCGTCATTGATGTACAGAATTCAAGAGCTGGGCTCCTCCGGCTGGACGGATCATGGATCCAGAGCCACTGAAATCGAGGCTTTTGGAGCTGCTCATGCCCTCAGCCAACAGGAGGGACAATCTGCGAGAGTCCTCAACCCTTTGGATGAGATGGTTTGCATCATGAATCGCTCTGGCTCGACCGCGATTCAGACTGATCACGAAATGGTGGCTTAACCGATGGCTTATTTCAGTCACTACAAACATTTCACGATTCGCTACAAGATGTC
>NZ_JAKUHK010000188.1:0-4156 GCF_023630655.1 Synechococcus sp. MU1655
GCTCGCGGATCTCAGGAAGAAACTCACTGTCGTCATCGAACACCAAGCCTCCGGTGTCCACCACCTTGAATTCTCGATCGCCCCAATACCCGTCTTGATAGGTGCGATCTCGCGTCACACCTGGCTGGTCGTGAACGATGGCCTCACGACTTCGACAGAGACGGTTCACCAAGGTGGACTTGCCGACGTTGGGACGCCCAATGATTGCGACGACCGGACGTGCCAAGACAGGAGCCAAGAAAAACTTTCTTGACAGTACAGAGGTGACCCATCACAGAAATGCGAAATCATTCAGAACGAGACGAATGAGACGCATGCGACACAGCTAGGTCTGTGACAGCGACGCCAGCGGCACAATCATGCTTGAGCTCATTGCAACGCTCGTGGTCGATCTCTCCGATCAGACCCTCACAGTGCTTAACGAGCAAGCGCAAACCGTCCGAGTGATTCCCGTGAGCACGGGCAAAGCCTCGTCCCCCACTCCCACGGGCCATGCCTCCGTGCTCACGAAGTACCGCTCGGTGACGATGCGAGGGCGCACCTATGTCTCTCCCAACGTGCCCTACGCCATGTGCATCACTGCCAACGAGGCCATTTGCATGCACGCTGCTCCCTGGCAAGAAGACGCTGGCCAGTCCTTTGGCGTGCCCAGGAGCCACGGCTGCGTGCGCATGCCGACTCAACAGGCTCGCTGGCTGTTCGAAAACACACCCAAAGGCACCAAGGTCATCATCCAGGCCTGAAGATCAATCCCATCAATCCGACCGAAGAAACTCAGCCATAGCAACGACTCCAAGAATCAACCCTTTCAGGCCTCGTCACCTCTGGCGGCAACTGAAAGGGACAACCGGAATCGGCACACCTTGAAGCGCTTGACCGACGCACGCGCGTGACCTAGAACCAGGCAAATAGCTCATATGTACCAATGAGCAACTCAATGGCTGAAGCGAAGGCTCCAGCGTTCCTGAACGTCAAGCCTGGTGACTACGTGATCATCCAGGCAGAGCAACGGGTCGCCTTGGAACCCGATGCCAATTGGTGGATGGGACAAGTCGTCTTCTGCGAAGGGGGCGCTAGAGACCCAAGAGTGAACACGATGTTCCAGATCGCCAACGTGGATGACGGCTGCATCCTCTGGGTCAACGCGGATGAAGTCACGCATGTCGTCAGGTCCTTCGATGACCTGACGCTCAACGCTTGACCCACCAACGGGGAGGAGAACCGCCCTTCAACGCAAGGACCGTATGTCTTACAACTTGCGAAGAGGAGCTTCGGTGGAACGGAGATCCTGACGGGAGGGGTTAGACACCCTCCTTTTTTGTGCCCAAGGGGAAATAAGCACTTGTCTCTACGGACACCTGCCTTCTCTGCAGCCATGTTGATCATGAGGCGAAGCACCCCCGTGATCGCCGAAGAGAACAGTCAGCAGAGGACGACTGTTCTTTTTTTATGCCCGCATCGTGATGCGGATGGATCAATACGCACAAGGCCATTCGACTAGGCCTCCTTGTCATGAAGCCCATGCGGGGGCAAGGCTGTTCCGTTGGTCAGGCATTCAAAAGCCTCGAGACCTAAGCCTCAACGCACAGGGAGATCACCGGGATGGCCGCTCACTGGGTTGAGCGGCGGATCGAGCAGCAATGGCAAGGGTCCCTCCTCCTCCAGCACTTTCTCATGGGATGCCAGCCAAGCCAGAAGCCAATTCACGGCAGTAGCCCGACGCGTTCGTCGTGGGTAAAGCTCCCCGATTCGATACCCGGCAAACTTCAACTGCTCTTTCAATAGCTGTTTGTGCTCGCGTGGAATCGAGCGGGTGAGTTGCACGGAGGCGGGGCGAATACTGATCACTTCGGGGGCCTGGGGGAACGCCTCTCGCCACGCCGAGGGTGTCTCAGGCCCAGCCAGCCAGATCAGTCCCTCCCCATCCGGCTGGTACCCCAAGCGCTCCCAAACCCGCTCTGCCACAAAGCGATCACTCACTCGGTCGTCCAGGATTCGATCCAACAACAAGCGACTAAGCGGCCAAGGGGTAGGGGGCATGCGAGCAGACCGAAGACATCCATCCTTCGCCCCATCGTCTTGCCTTGACAAGTCCAAACGTCCGATCAACTCTCAGACCAACAGCCTGACCAGCAGAATGAATAGGTCTTCGGCCTCTGGCCATGCCGCTGAAGATTCAGGGTCGACTTTTAGAGCGACAACTCAGATGCCGCGCACTGCAATCCCCTCTCGCTGGCGTCAGCGATCGGATTTTTAGGCAACTGGTGCGCCGCTGGGCTCCCGATGCATTGCTATTTACCGAAATGGTGAATGCCACCAGCCTTGAATTGGGCCACGGACAACTCAAGATGGACGGTCTGCAGGACGAAACAGGGCCCATCGGGGTACAGCTGTTTGATCACCATCCCGACGCCATGGCCGATGCAGCCCGTCGTGCGGCCGATGCCGGGGCCTTTCTGATCGACATCAATATGGGCTGTCCTGTACGCAAAATCGCCCGAAAAGGCGGTGGCAGCGGTCTGATTCGTGACCCGGATCTGGCTTGCAGAATTGTCGACACCGTAGTGGCCGCAGTGGGACTTCCGGTCACGGTGAAAACCCGTCTCGGCTGGTGTGGTGAACACAACGCTGTAGGGGCTGAGGCAGCCGTGAACTGGTGCCGACGCCTGGAGGAGGCAGGGGCGCGAATGCTGACGCTCCACGGGCGCACGAGAGAGCAACGCTTCAGCGGCACTGCGGATTGGAACGCCATTGCCGCTGTCAAAGCAGCCCTCAGCATTCCCGTGATCGCCAATGGGGATGTCAACAGCCCTGAGAAAGCACTGCGTTGTTTGCGCATCACCGGCGCCGATGGCGTGATGGTGGGTCGCGGAAGCATGGGTGCCCCTTGGCTTGTGGGCCAAATCGATGCAGCACTCAGTGATCGACCGATTCCAGCCACACCCGCACCGATGGCGCGCTTAGCCCTCGCCAAGGAGCAACTCCTGGCGCTGATCGAGGCTCGTGGAGATCACGGCCTCTTGATTGCCCGGAAACACATGAGCTGGACCTGCACTGGCTTCCAGGGCGCATCCCAGTTTCGGCAACAGCTGATGCGCGCGCCCACGCCCGCCACGGCCCTTGATTTGCTCGATCAACAGATGCAGCGAATGGAATGAATGCGTTGTTGCTTCTGCTGCTGCTCTGGCCGCTCTGGCTGATCCGTCGACCCGAACAAGACACCCCGATCTGGGGACGGCGCAGCCTGATCCTGCTAATCAGTCTGTTCACCTTTCGCTATTTGATCTGGAGAGTGACCTCCAGCCTCAACTTCGATAGTCGCTTATCGATCACCCTCAGCATGCTGCTCCTGCTCGCTGAGGCCTGGTTGCTGCTCGTTGGATTGGTACCGCTCTGGCTGGCTTGGAGGAGGTTCCCCGATCGCCGCTTCGAGATCAATGACCGACAAAAGCGCTGGGCTGAAAGCGGCTGGGAACCACACGTGGACATCTTGGTTCCCACCTATGGCGAGCCCATCAAGGTGCTCGAACGAGCCCTGATTGGCTGCACAAACTTGTCCTATCCCCACACCAAGGTGTGGGTTCTCGACGACAGCGGTCGTCATGAGGTGAAAGCGCTCGCTACCGAGCTCGGGTGTCGTTACTTGCACCGAGCGGAGCGCGTCAATGCCAAGGCTGGCAATCTCAACCATGGTTTGCGCCACTGCCGAGGAGAGCTGGTTGCCGTCTTCGACGCCGACTTCATTCCCCAACGCACCTTTCTTGATCGCAGCATTGGATTCCTTCTCGAACCTGAGGTTGCGCTCATTCAGACCCCTCAAACCTTCATCAACGCCGACCCAGTGATGCGCAATCTGGGGATGGAAAACTGGCTTTTATCTGATGAAGAAAGTTTCTACCGCTGGATTCAACCGGTCCGGGATGGCTGGGGGGCCGTGGTGTGTGCAGGCACATCGTTTGTGGTGAAACGGAAAGCACTCGACCAAATCGGTGGCTTCGTGGAACAAGCCATCTCTGAGGATTTCGTGACCGGCATCAGCCTGACCCGTCAGCACTGGCGACTGCTTTATCTGCAGGAAAAGCTCAGCGCTGGCTTGGCAGCGGAAACGATGGCTGATTTCGTGCACCAGCGCCAACGCTGGGCCTCTGGCACGTTG
>NZ_JAKUHK010000189.1:0-4144 GCF_023630655.1 Synechococcus sp. MU1655
GTTGCGATCCCGAACTTTTCATGAAGAATCAGCCCCAACAATCAATGACGTGAGCTTGTCCTGGCGTTCTCTCAGTTCCTCTAGCAATTCTTCTGCCGAAATCGCTGTCGCAGGAGCCACCAGACCAAGAGATGCGGCCAATTCGCCAATCACTTGTGCTGCCTCTTGATCACGATCACGCAACCAGCTCAAGCCTGTCGCATGATCACGTTTTGAAAGTTTTTGACCGGATGAATCACAGAGCAACGGCACATGCCCGTAACGCGGAGAAGTCATCCCCAAAGACGTGATGACAGCACGCTGGGCAGCGCAGACCGACGCCAGATCTTGTCCTCGCACCACCTCGTTGATGCCTAAAGCCAACTCGTCGATGGACGTAGCCAAGTGATAAGCGATGACTCCATCAGCGCGACGGAGAACGACATCTCCTACGGCTGTGGCAAAGGGCTCAACAACGCGCAGTCTCCAAGACGGTAATCGCGCGTCCTTCAAGCCCCAATCTTGATGAAGCCGCCTGCAGGTTCCTGGATAAACCGTTGCACCTTCAAGCTGACGGCGACTGCAGCGACAAGGATAGAGATAACCCTGCTTCCGTAAAGTTGAAAGGAATGATCCATAGAGTCCTCGTCGTCTGCTTTGCAGTACGACGGGTCCATCCCAGTTGAGTCCAAGCCAGCGAAGGTCTTGCAACACCGATTCAATGGCGCCAGTACGAATCCTTGGGGTGTCGAGATCATCCACCCGCAAAAGCCATTGCCCATTGTTGAGTCGGGCTCGCAGCCAAGACAGAAGGGCCGTCCTCACATTGCCGAGATGAAGAGGACCAGATGGAGTCGGCGCAAATCGGCCCCGATAGCACCGTCGGCTTAGCCCCTGACCTTTCTGCAGGACATGACTTAGGTGATCCGGAAGCTGGATAGCCATCGACAGTGCTGATCGTTCAGATCAACAAAAAAGGGTGGTCCAAAGACCACCCCATCATCATGAAAGGCTCAGTGATCTAGCCCTGGACGCGGTCTTTAAACATTTTGCCAGCGGTAAATGCGGGAACACGCTTTGCTGGGATTTTGATCTTTTCACCCGTTTTAGGGTTCAGGCCCTGACGAGCGGAACGCTCCCGTGGTTCAAATGAACCGAAACCAAGGATTGAAACCTTTTTCCCTTCGACAACGGAATCAATGATGGTGTCGATAGCGGCGTCAACAACGAGGGAGACGTCCGTTTTGGTGAGTTCAGTGCGAGCAGCAACGAGGTTGACGAGGTCAGCTTTGTTCATGGAAGAAGTGGTGTGGAGCGAGAGCGGGCTGGTTGACGTTGCGGAGGTCAACATCCGCACGGCTTCCTTGAGCGTGCCAATCGTATGGAGGCCAGCGCCTTGAAGCAACCGAAAAACACTGTGCCGCAATGCATTCACCGAATCAGTCTTGAGGAAGACGGTCTGATTGCGCAGGACTCCAACTCTTAAAAGGAGCGAGACGCCCACCTCGGAGCGCCCCAAGCCCTGCTCCAGAAGCAAGTGCTGGACTGGATTCTGGGGGAATCCAATCCCGCAGGCGCCGAAGACTGAGCTGCTGTCTCGGCCAGTGAAAAGTGCGTCGATGTCGAAGAGGAGCCAACTGGCCTTCTTGAACTGGAATTAACAATCGTCCGCAAAACAGCACATCCAGAGGGGCTGGAGCGTGCACAACGCAGCTTCCCGGGGTGGGTCCTGGCGTCCAAAGCAGCCTTAAACCGGAGGTAGTGATGTGGGAATCAACAAAAGTCTCAAGGGGTTGAACCCCTGGCAACAAGTAAGCCTCTTGCTCCTGAACCAACACAGGCCATCCCAATCGTTCTTGCAAACGCCGAAGGCGTCCATGCCCCTCTCGACTCGTGAGAAGAATCCGGGGCAAACGATCAGAAGCCAGGTCATGCAGAGCTTGAAGGGTGGCCTCGGTCAGCGGCGGACAATCAATCAGTACTGGTTCAGGCTCGACATCGAGCCACCAAGATGACCCACCGCGACAGTCTCGATTGGGTGGAAACAACCAAAGGTTGTCCAAAATTTGCTGAGGTGGTCGGCCTGACTCCAAAGCCGAGGTCATCGTCATTTCGGTGGAGTTCCATCACACCCTCTACTTTGAGGGAAGTACGTCCTGCGATCTGCGGGCGGATCTTTGAGCACGATCCATCGCGGCAGTCCCTGGCCACTAGGCAGCAAGATCACATCGCGAGGTGTGAATTTTTCAGTTGCAGCGCCGATGGCCAATCGGCTGGAATTACTGATCTTTGCCCATCCAGAGGCAAACACACCAGCGCAGGTAATTGAGCTGTCGGAGGAGCATCGCTCGGCAGATTATTGGCATGTCGAGGTCGAAGGGCTTGGTGCTGGATGTTGCTACTGCTATCGGGTGTTTGGCCCCATTGAGCCAGGTGGCCATGGCTTTAGACCCGCCAAGGTGCTTGTGGACCCCTGCGCCCGCGCCATTGATGGCTGGAACGTCTACCGGCGCGTAGCGGCGACCGGAGCATCACCCAACACCGATCGGTGCTTGAAATCAGTGGTTTGCGAACGAGATCTGTTCGATTTCCAAGCCCATCCCCGGCCTCGCCACAGCTGGCAAGAGACCGTGATCTACGAGCTCCACATCGGCGGGTTCACCAAACGCCCCGACAGCGGTGTCAGCCCAGATCAACGGGGAACCTATTTAGGTGTGATCGAAAAGATCCCCTATCTGAAGGAGCTCGGGATCACGACGATCGAGCTGCTTCCGATCCAAGCCTTCGATCCCAACGATGCCCCCGCTGGTCGTGACAATGTTTGGGGTTATAGCCCTCTCAGTTGGTTTGCACCGCATCACGAATACGCACTGGGCTCTGATCCCCATTCGGCTCGAGACCAGGTCCGAGACCTCGTAGCGGCCTGCCATGACGCAGACATTGAGGTGCTTTTGGATGTGGTTTACAACCACACCACTGAAGGAAACCGCAACGGTCCCACCTTGAGCTGGAGGGGGTTTGCTGATCGCAATTACTACCACCAGAGCGATGCAGGTGAGTACTTGGACGTGAGCGGCTGTGGCAACAGCATTGCCGCCAACGATCCTCTCTCCAGACAACTCATCCTTGAATCACTGCGTTGCTGGTCCAATGAACTGGGCATCGACGGGTTCCGTTTTGATTTAGGGATTGCTCTCAGCCGAGGGGAGAAGCTGAAACCCCTGGAACACCCGCCCCTGTTTGAAGCGATGGAGGCTGATCCGCAGCTGAGTGAACTCAAACTCGTGAGCGAACCCTGGGATTGTGGTGGGCTCTATCGGTTGAGTGATTTTCCGGCCAAACGGATTGGCACCTGGAATGGGCACTTCCGTGATGCATTGCGCAGTTTCTGGAAAGGAGATGAGGGCAGCACCTGGCCTCTCGGACAACGCTTCCGTGGCAGTCCCGATCTCTACAACGGAAAGGCGGCAAACCTTGGTAGCTCAGTGAACCTAATCACGGCCCATGACGGCTTCAGCCTCTTGGACCTCGTGAGCTTCAACAACAAGCACAACTTGGCCAATGGTGAAAACAACAGAGATGGGGAGAACCACAACAACAGCTGGAACCACGGAGTCGAGGGGCCGAGCAGCGATCGGGCTATCCAGGCACTGCGACGGCGACAACAACGGAATCTGCTCAGCACCTTGCTGCTGAGTCGTGGTGTCCCGATGCTCCTTATGGGCGATGAAGTGGGGCGCAGTCAGGGAGGGAATAACAACACTTGGTGCCAGGACAGCCCGCTCAGCTGGATGATCTGGGGCGACGATCACTGCGATCACGAGTTGCAGACCTACGTGCAACGCCTGCTTGATGTGCGCCAACAACTTGCAACTTTATTCAATCCAATCCGGCCTCACAACGAAAAGAAACCGCTGCGATCAAACGATTCAGACGAGTTGTGGCGGCAGTGGCATGGCGTAGAGCTCAGCAAACCTGACTGGGCTAACTGGTCCCACTGCTTAGCGATGAGCCTGCAGCAAGGACATCAAGGCGCTGTGTTGTGGATGGGCTTCAACGCCTACTTCAAATCCATGCACTTCGACCTACCGGCAGCGGCCTCGCCATGGTGTCGATTGATTGATACAGCGTTACCTGCTGGAGAAGATCTTCCCAGGAGCTTCCA
>NZ_JAKUHK010000190.1:0-4140 GCF_023630655.1 Synechococcus sp. MU1655
CCTCAATACGCAATGCATTAAGGAGTTTCGGGAGTTTGCCGGCTGGAAATTCCACATCCAGAACCGGTCCGATTACCTGACGGACAACGCCCTTGGAACCGGTAGAGGCAGGAGCAGCAGCGGCCATAAGTAAGGAGAAGTGAGAGGGATGCGCAACAGGACGATCCCTTCCTGAGCGGCAGAACCTTAACACTGTCTTGATGTTGCTTCGGCTGTTCGGTCACCCGCACAGCTCAGCGCTGGTGCATGACCCATGAACGGATCTAGTTTTGGCACTCAACGACCTCGAGTGCTAACTCGCATCGTTTGAGTGGCGCCGAGCGCCCTGTCCCTGCTTCTCAAATCCTCATGGCAGCTGTTTCCCTCAGCGTCTCCACCGTTAAGCCTCTTGGAGACCGCGTCTTCGTAAAAATCTCTGAATCAGAGGAGAAAACTGCAGGCGGCATCCTTCTTCCTGACACAGCAAAAGAAAAGCCTCAAGTGGGCGAAGTTGTTCAGGTTGGTCCTGGCAAATCCAATGACGATGGCAGTCGTCAGGCACCTGAAGTCGGTATTGGCGACAAGGTGCTGTACAGCAAGTACGCCGGTACTGACATCAAGCTTGGTAGCGACGAGTACGTACTCCTGTCTGAGAAAGACATCCTCGCTGTGGTGGGCTGACCGCAAAATCTCTGAGTTTTATCTCAGAAATACCTGAATTTTCCTCTCAAACTTTTTAATCGCCTCTTATGGCTAAGCGCATTATTTATAACGAGAACGCTCGCCGTGCTCTCGAAAAAGGCATTGACATTCTTGCCGAAGCTGTCGCAGTAACCCTCGGTCCTAAAGGCCGAAATGTGGTGCTCGAGAAAAAATTTGGTGCTCCTCAGATCATCAATGATGGAGTCACGATCGCTAAAGAGATCGAGCTTGAGGATCACATCGAAAACACTGGTGTTGCTCTCATACGTCAGGCTGCATCCAAAACCAACGACGCTGCTGGAGACGGCACCACAACAGCAACGGTTTTGGCTCATGCCATGGTGAAAGCAGGCTTGCGCAATGTGGCAGCCGGCGCTAATGCAATCACCCTGAAGAAGGGTATTGATAAGGCTTCCGATTTCTTGGTTGGAAAGATCCAAGAAAATGCAAAGCCGATTGCAGACAGCAACGCTATCGCTCAGGTTGGCACAATCTCTGCCGGCAATGACGAAGAAGTTGGCAAGATGATTGCTGACGCCATGGATAAAGTTGGCAAAGAAGGTGTGATTTCTCTTGAAGAAGGGAAATCCATGGAGACTGAGCTTGAGGTCACTGAGGGGATGCGTTTCGATAAGGGATATATCTCCCCTTATTTCGCGACAGACACTGAGCGGATGGAAGCGGTTCTGGACGAGCCTTACATCCTCTTAACCGACAAGAAGATCGGCTTGGTACAAGATCTGGTACCTGTTCTTGAGCAAATTGCTCGAACTGGTAAGCCTCTCTTGATCATTGCTGAGGACATCGAGAAAGAAGCCCTCGCCACTTTGGTCGTGAACCGCTTGCGCGGAGTTCTCAATGTGGCAGCAGTGAAGGCTCCTGGTTTCGGTGATCGCCGTAAGGCGATGATCGAAGATATGGCGGTCCTGACCAACGGTCAGTTGATCACGGAAGACCAAGGTCTGAAGCTTGAAAACGCCAAGCTGGAGATGTTGGGGACTGCCCGTCGCGTCACCATCAACAAAGACACCACCACGATTGTTGCCGAAGGCAATGAGGTGGCTGTGAGCACCCGTTGCGAGCAGATCAAGAAGCAGATGGATGAGACCGATTCCACCTACGACAAAGAGAAGCTTCAGGAGCGTCTTGCCAAACTGGCTGGTGGCGTTGCTGTTGTGAAGGTGGGAGCAGCCACCGAAACCGAGATGAAGGACAAGAAACTTCGTCTGGAAGATGCCATCAACGCGACAAAGGCAGCCGTTGAGGAGGGCATCGTGCCTGGTGGCGGTACAACCTTGGCTCACATGGCCCCAGCCTTGGAAGACTGGGCTTCCGCCAACCTGTCCGGCGAAGAGTTGATCGGTGCCAACATCGTGGCCTCAGCGCTGACGGCTCCCCTCATGCGCATTGCTGAAAATGCTGGGGTGAATGGCGCTGTCGTTGCTGAAAACGTCAAGTCCAAGTCGTTTAATGAGGGCTACAACGCAGCCAACGGTGAGTATGTCGACATGCTTTCTGCTGGCATTGTTGACCCGGCCAAGGTGACCCGCTCTGGTTTGCAAAATGCTGCTTCGATCGCTGGCATGGTGCTAACCACCGAGTGCATCGTGGCTGACATGCCAGAGAAGAAAGAAGCTGCTGCTGGTGCCGGTGGCATGGGTGGCGACTTCGACTACTAAGCGCTCCGTTTCGACCATGTTTTCAGCCTCCGTTCACACGGGGGCTTTTTTAATGGATGGGTCGCCAGCAATCCATCTGTGTTTGCCTCTGAAAGCAATGAACAGACCTCAAGCACTGGGCATAAAGTTCCTGGTATCAGAAGAAGCGGGAAACCTGGGGATGGATGTGCCGTCCCATAGAGAAGAGGCCTATGCCGAATGGCAGGGTCTACTCAGTTCCAATGAAATCGCTATGAGAGCCGTTGCTTTACTAATTGGCTAATGAATATCTAAGGCTACTGAATACCTTGGATGTTCATCGCGCTCTTTAGGCAGTTAAGGCGCAGGCTCATAAAAAGAAGCATTGAATATTGCTGGATTCAATCTGGATTTGTTGTCTCTATGTCTTCCTACAGGCCCGCTTGATCTGAACAGGGATTGTGAACTGTGACTTGGCTGGATGAATTCGATTTAGCTGAGCCAGCCAGCGCTCAAAATCACAGCTAGTGCGAGGAAAAATGAAAGCGTTGTCCAGGTAATGCGATTGAGGGTTGCTTCTGCACTGCTAGAGCTGGTGAACGATGAACTTCCACTTGCTGCAATACCCCCCATTCCATCCCCTTTGGGACTGTGCAAGAGAACAAGAAGAATCAGAACGGCGCCACTGCCGATCCAAACCCAAGAGAGAACAGTCGTAAGCATGGATTGATCTTACTTAAACGGGTTGAGGCAGCTTGGTCGTGGCTGGAGCTGAGGCTTCGATCGGTTCAATCAAGGAGATGCCCGTCATGGCTTCTGGTTTGTCCAAATTGAGCAGCTGAAGAAGAGTTGGCGCAATATCGGCAAGACCGCCATTCTCACGCAGACGAATGGAATTCCCCAACCCCGGAACCTTGCGTTTCTCTCCCTCGATCAAAATGACCGGCACTGGATTGGTGGTGTGTGCTGTCCAGGCTTGACCATCCGGTCCTTGCATGCGCTCTGCGTTTCCGTGGTCTGCAGTGATCAGCAAGGTGCCACCCATTCGCCCGACGGCATCCAGCAGTTTGCCGATGCAGCGATCAACGGTCTCAATCGCTTTCGTTGCGGCTTCCATCATGCCGGTATGCCCCACCATGTCTGGGTTTGCATAGTTGATCACAACAAGTGAGTGCTCACCCTGCTGGATCGCGGCAACACAGCTTTCGGTGAGAGTGTCGGCAGACATTTCTGGAGCCTGGTCGTAGGTGGCGACACGGGGAGAGGGAACGAGGTGCCTCTTTTCCCCTTTAAGGGGTTGTTCGATTCCCCCATTCATGAAGTAGGTGACATGGGGATATTTCTCCGTTTCTGCTGTGCGGTACTGCTTCAGGCCGGCATCAGCGACCACCTGACCCAAAAGCTGGTCGAGTGATTCGGGTGGAAAGACCACAGAGACAGGTAGGTCAGTTTCATATTGAGTAAATGTCACCACGTCAAGCGTTGGCTGATGAGCGCGCTTGAAGCCTTCAAATTCCTGTAGTGAGAGGGCCTGAACAATTTGTCTGGCCCGATCTGGACGGAAGTTAAACATCAGCAACGCATCACCATCTCGAAGTGGATCATCGGAGAAGCGAACGGGTTCCAAGAATTCGTCGGTGATGCCTTTGGCGTAGCTGCTGGCTAATACGGACGCGGGGTCATCCTCTTGAAGGTCCAAATCAGGATCGGTCAGTAAGTCATAAGCCCGCTCTGTTCTCTCCCATCGATGGTCACGATCCATCGCCCAGTAGCGCCCACAGAGACTGGCAATTCGGCCAATTCCATGGGTGTTGATTGCCGC
>NZ_JAKUHK010000191.1:0-4100 GCF_023630655.1 Synechococcus sp. MU1655
CGCCACTTTTCTCGAAGGAGGGACATTTTCTTGTTCAACCCCTGTCTTCTGCAGAGTTGACGGCAATATTTTTAATCCTGTTCACTTGGGGAGTGCTCTAGATGCAATTACATCCCATTGTCTGCCAGCTGAGTGCAATCTCATCGACAGTTTCACGATACTTGAATTGTAGCCATGTTTCGCGCTGGCTCCTTATACCTAGGTCAAGGCTCTGTAGTCATTTGATGCCGATTTCTGCGAGATCTATTGGGTTATTGCAGGCATCGTGATTGATAGTCTTGCGTCGGCCTCCTTTGCCCTGTGAGCAACATCACAGCTCAATGTGATCTTCATTAATGAAAGGCTCGCGAAAAATAGCAATGCTGTGACTATCGGTGGGAGACATCCCTCTGAGATAACCAAGAGTTAAAAACTAATGACTAAAACCACAAAGATTTTAGGTGCCTCAACAGCACTAGCTGCTGGAATTCTTGTGAGCGGTACAGGGCTACTGGTTCAACCCGAGGCCGCAAAGGCTCATGTCAACCATGCAAATAAACCTGTCCAACATCAACTCCATCTCAGTCATCTTGACAGCGATGCACCCTTGATCAAACTATCTCTTCCAAAATCTGGAAGTAGCAAACGGTTTTCGGGCAAGCTGCAATTTCATAACAACTCACGCCATGAGGTTACTCTCACCCTCGTAAGGACAATCAGACTTTCCAATAGCCGCTTGCCGAAACGATTACGGCTGGCTCCTGGGGCTACAAAAACCATTCCATTAAGTGGTTCGATTCAGGCCCGCACAGGCTTTACATCAGTGGGCGTTGTGTACTCAAGCTCCATGGGTGGTCAATCGATGGGTGTGGTTAACATCGAAGTCAAGAATGGAAAATTCAGACCCGTTAAAACAGGCGGCTTCCGGCTTGGGGAGAAAGGTTCAGAAGCGATTGCTGTTCCAAGTAACGCGCGAATTGGCCCTGGAGTGAGGGGGTACAAGCGATTTCTGAAAGGCGGGCGCACCTTTGGCAAAGCAAGCAAAGCCATGAAAGGGAAGAGGCGCGTCTATCAACCCAAACGACCCAATCAAGACAATCAATTCAAACCAGAATCCCTTAAGCCGAACATCCAATCTCGTTTATTCAACTGGCTACCCCATGAGTGGCAGCCAAGTCAGGTGATTAGCCAGGTGGTTGGTAACTATTTTTCGTTGTTCACGCCTAAAGCTGTTGCCGCGAATACAGTTTATAAAGGACGTTTTGTCTTTAGGACCACAGATTCCAGTAATATCTTCTTGCCTGCGGTTGGTGTTGGAGTTAAGGCTGTAAAGGGTGATCAATCGTGCCATCACACACCAGCACTTGCAAGAACAACTGCTGACGGGAATGGAAACTTTCAACTACGGATTAACACGAATGGATCGTACAAAATATGCTATTACACAAAAAATCCTTTCATTAAAATTGGACGAAAGACCAATAGCAATCTTTATGTATGGGGTGACCCTGCACGCAATAGCATCCCCAACTCACGGGTGGTACGACAACCTGTAAGACATGACGGTGTGTTTGACATTTGGTTTGAAGGAATGGCCTTTCAAACCAGCATGACGAATGCAGGCATTGACCCCGTACGGACTGGCGGCAATCGTATTAGGGTTAAATTCCCATCAGAAGGTGGTGATTGTTCAGGGCCAAACCCCTGGAGTTGTGCTTACACGGATGGCAAAGTGATGATCATGGCTGACCATGCGTTGAGGCATGGAGTTATGAGCCATGAATTAGCCCATCAAGTTGACAACAAATATCATCAACCGCGACCAGCTGGATCTGGTGGTAGCCATAGTTTTTATGGCTGTTACTCTCCATCAGCCCGTGCTGGAATGGTCGTACGTGAAGGATGGGCGAATTTTGAGATGGCCAGAGCTCTTGGGACTCGAGGTTCATCCAGGTTCCGAAATTCCTATCGCCCTGATCTTGCTAATCAGTTGATTGACAGCAAAAATATGGACTCTAATGGCGCAAACTGTTCTGGTGTGGCTGGATCAGGAGTTAACGGTAGTGAATCAAATGTTTCTACTATTCTATGGGATTTCTTTGATCAAAGAAACGATAACAGCGACTCTTTGTATTATGTTAGTCCAAATTACATCACCAACATGTATCTAAGTCTTAATCCGGATACGGCTAAAATACTTCACACTCGAATCCTTAATGACTGCAAGGCGGATGCCAACAAAGCTGTCACCAATAACGGGCAGGTTTGCAAGAATATTTTCGCTCAAAATGGAGGATCTGATTAGCCATCTTCCACTTGCTAAAAACTAGCTGAAAGTTTCGGCATGACGTATCGAGATCACTTTCGATACGTCTTTTTGATGTCTCGATCCATCACGAGCTAAATGAATAGACCTGAATAAGATTGCCCTATAGGCGCTAGTTCAAATGATTGACTCATGATTGACTGATCAGACAATCTCTAAGACTCCCTCGATCCGCTGCAGGCTTCGATTGCATTGGCTGTTGGGGCTTGCTCGCTCTTGTGAATAGGGAGCCCGCCCTTCCGTCAGGAGAAGCGTTGCTCAACGAGTCCTGATACTCATTGATTTCATTCCGCTCATGACGTCATTGTTTTGCGTTGATCTTTCTTCTTCTTTTATCGGCAGGATTGAGCTTTCTAATGGAAATATAAGGTAAGAACAACGAATCGCATCGTGAGTGAAGTCTGCACTTTGTTCCATGGCTACGTTTTGAGTTGATGCTGACTTGGGCATGGCCGCCGTTGATTGGTTGTGGATCCTGCATCCTTTTCTTGCAGTGGTATTGGTCTATCCACTGATGGGAGTGGTGGTTCGCTTGGCAGTTCAGACGCGTGCACGTCGGCTCCAGAACCAGAAGCTCCCCATCACGGTGGGGCGTGATCACAGCGATCTAGGTCGTTGGCTCGCAGGCGCGGTGGTCGTGGTGGTTTTGATTGCACTCACTGTTGTGATTGGCACGAAGGCCCCGC
Organism: Synechococcus sp. MU1655; assembly: GCF_023630655.1. Taxonomy (NCBI): domain Bacteria; kingdom Bacillati; phylum Cyanobacteriota; class Cyanophyceae; order Synechococcales; family Synechococcaceae; genus Synechococcus; species Synechococcus sp. MU1655. The sequence continues at coordinate 2,992 of NZ_JAKUHK010000191.1, forward strand.
TGGCTCAGTTCGAAGGAGGCCTTGCGCGTGCAATCCAGCTGTTGCTTGTGTTGTGTGGAACGGTCGTGAGCCTCCTCGCCCTTTGGCGTTGCAAGAGGCCCGGATTGAGGTTGGCTTTTTCTCTCATTACTTGGGCCGGAGTGTTGGGGCTTGGCGCCCAACCGGAGGTTTGGAGGCTTTCGGATAATCCCTTGACGCCTGCGTTTTGGCAGTCCCATTACTGGGCGGGCGTTGGGGTGACGGGCTTGATGTTGTTTTCCCTGGGGGCTCGCGCCGAGATCCTGCGTGACATTCGCATTCGCCGTTTGCATGTCACAGCCAACGTGCTTGCCGCTTTGTTGTTTTTGACGCAAGGCCTCACAGGAACCCGAGACCTTCTTGAGATTCCCCTCAGTTGGCAGAAATCCACGATCTATGCCTGTGATTTCAATGCCAAGACCTGTCCTTCATTGGATCCGAATGCATCGTCTTGACTGATCTCTCTGGCTCAAGAGAGAGGGTTGCGGCCTCGACCCATGGATTCTGCAGAGTTGAAGACACTGTTTTTACTACGTGTCAGCTTGGGGGGAAATGAAACGGGGCAACTGCGCTCACCTCAGGGCTCGATTCGCGCATCTTGCGTGCGATGGCGCTGTCCGTAGATCCTGATGCCTCGTCCATGAGCAAACGGTCAAGTCTTTGACCGGAATAGGGCGGTCTCAGTGGCCAATTTGCTGCTGCAGGCTCTCAATCAAAGCCAGGACTGCAGGCTCATTGGTGTGATGCGCCAGAACGATCAGGGATTCGGTGTAGGTGTAGGGCTCGAAGTGTTCGTACACCTTGTTGGCGAGAGGCTGAGCGGATCGCATTTCCGGTGTGAGATAAGCGATGAAAAAGCTTTCCCCTGCATGCCTTGATGGCCGAAGATCAGTGCTGTCCTGCCGGCTGGGATCGCTGCTCATGAGCAACTGATCAAACCACTGTTGGGAGCGCTCGCAACAACTGGCAGGCAGGAAGGGCATCAGTTCCAACTCCAGATTGCCGTTCTCCAGGCTCCATCGGAAGCGATCTTCGAGGTCGCCTTGGCTCTCGTTTGTGTGATGCAGCAGCGTGAGGTCAATCGGGCGTTG
>NZ_JAKUHK010000192.1:0-4097 GCF_023630655.1 Synechococcus sp. MU1655
TCTGTGGGCTTAACCGTGATCGTGCCGCCTTTCACGAGCCAATTTCAACAACTCATTCTTCAGCTTCCATCGGCTGCCAAAGCCCTGAAAGACCTGCTTTTACAGGCTTTTTCGTCGGTTAGCTCCATGGTGTATGGCAATGGGAGTTCCAGCACTTGGAGCCAACTGCTCTTCCCTAAAGGCTTGGCGGACAGCCCAGGCGGGCCTGCGCTTGCCTCCAGCTTGACCGGAGGCTTGTTGGGACTTCTTGGCTTAGCAGGCAATGTTGGCAGTGGTCTGCTTCAGCTTCTCATCGTCTTTGCCGTCACTTTGATGGTGGCAGTCCAACCCCATGCCTACAAAAACGTTGGCATTCAGTTGTTGCCGTCCTTCTATCGAAGGCGGGCTCGCGTGATCCTCAACATGTGCGGGGACGCCCTCAGCAACTGGATGATCGGCGTGTTGATCAGTTCCGTTTGCGTTGCTGTTTTGGCTGGAATCGGACTCTCACTCATGGGAGTGAAGTTGGTGATGGCCAATGCCTTGCTGGCTGGCTTACTCAACGTGATTCCCAATGTGGGGCCTACCCTCAGCACGGTTTTTCCGATGTCCGTCGCTCTGCTCGACGCCCCTTGGAAAGCCTTAGCTGTCTTGGGGCTCTACATCTTCATTCAGAACATGGAGAGCTACGTGATCACGCCTTCCGTGATGCAGCGCCAGGTCAATTTGCTGCCAGGGCTCACCCTTGCCGCTCAATTGATCTTCACTGTTCTTTTCGGCCCACTTGGCCTGCTGCTCGCTCTTCCACTAGCGGTTGTGTTGCAAGTTCTCATTCGCGAAGTCGTCGTTCACGATCTTCTTGACCCCTGGAAGCGGCAGAAATTGACCTCATGAACGCTCGCACCCTGCTGATTGCGCTCACATCCATCCTGCTCACACTGCTGTTGTGGCAGCTGCGCTGGGTGCTGCTGATTTTGTTTGGAGCTGTTGTGTTGGCCGTGACACTCGACGTTCCGATCCTGAAGTTGATGGAACGCTTCAGGCTCCAGCGGCCCGTTGCCCTATTGGTCGTTCTTTTGGTTCTGTTCCTGGGCGGAACCTTGGTGGTTCAACTCCTCCTCCCAGAACTGCTGGGACAATTCGAACAACTCACCGCTCTGTTGCCCAATCTGATCGACAAGATCAGGTCGATCATCGCAAGCCAACCAAGCCTGTCAGACCTCAACATCAGTCCATCTGAATCCCTCAGCTGGACGGGAATTCAGCCCGTTGGGGCGCAGCTACTTGGGTATGCCGGTGGCGCTGCAAATGGCTTAATTCAAGTTCTTTTGATGAGTCTGTTGGCGATCCTGCTCGCACTGGATCCCAAATCCCATCGCCAAATGCTGATCGCGGTGAGTCCTCGCCCTGCACGGGCTCAAGTTGCGCAACTGCTGGATCGCTGCCGAGACGCTCTCGGCGGATGGCTTGCCGGCATGACCATTTCAGCAACTGCGGTGTTTGTCCTCACCTGGACTGGGCTTGCCATCCTTGGTGTGCCATTGGCCCTGCTCAGCGGCTTGGTATGCGGCTTGCTCACCTTTGTCCCCACGATTGGACCTACGGCAGCAACCCTTTTGCCGATGGGGATTGCTCTTTTAATCTCCCCAACCCTGATGCTGCAGGTGTTGGTCTTGCGGCTTGCTTTGCAAAACCTCGAAGCTTTTGTCTTAACACCTGTTCTGCTGAGTCGGACGGTGAATCTGTTGCCAACTGTGGCGTTGACCGCCCAGTTAAGCCTGGGAGCCCTACTGGGGCTGCCAGGCGTTCTGCTCGCTTTACCTCTGGTGGTGGTGCTTCAGGTGATCATGCAGCAAGTGGTGATCAAGCAGATCATGGATCGCTGGGAGCTATCCCCCGTATTGCCATCCCGTGCTGCTGAGCTCGAGGGCAGCAGCGTCACGGTGGAGAACCGCTGATTTCACCTGGCCAAGAAACACGGTGTGATCGCCATGGGCAAGTTCACCCACAAGCTCACACTCCACTGCTCCGAGGGCGTCCTTGAGAATCGGTAAACCCAGCTCGCCTGTTGTGAATGGAGCGGCCTCAAAGCGTCCGCCAACCGCCTGCTGTGGCTTGAAAAACACAGCAGCCAAATCCTTCTGATCGGCGGCCAACACGTTGAGGGAGAAGCGGCGAGTGCGTTGAATCATGCCGTTGCTAGTGCTATCGGCACGAACAGCCATCACCACCAGGGGTGGATCAAAGGATCCCTGTGTCACCCAACTAGCAGTGAACCCATTGACCTGATCCCCTTCTGCGACACCACAGATGAACAAGCCATGGGGGATTTTTCTAAGCAGGGTTTTCTTGGCGTCGAGATCGAGCGACATCGTGCATTCGAGGCGATCTCCAACTTAGGAGTCAGCGCTCAGAACGACGCACAGGTCCGTAGTGACGCCACATGGAGGGAAGGAGAGCGATGACCACAACCGCCAGAAGATGGTGCCGAATCGCAAACATCAAACTGGTCAGAGTGATGTGATCGAGCAGAAGCCGAAGCTCAACACGTAAATCAAAGAGAGCCAGTAGGCCCAACAACAGGGGGACCCAGCGTTGGGCTGGGGAGCTGGATGTCATGGCCACTCACGCACCCGCCGTTCGTTGTCTTGGCCAGATACTCAGGAGGGAAGGGGCCAGAGCAATACTCGACCAACTGCCCACAATCACGCCAATCGCAAGCGCCACTGCAAACCAAAACAAGGTCGATCCACCAAACAAAATCAGACCCAAGAGGGGAAGCAAGGTGGTGCCACTGGTGTAAAGGGTGCGGGTAAGCGTGGCGGAAACGGCACGATCCACCTGCGCATCCAGAGGTAAGTCACCATCTTCACGTTGGCGTTCGCGAATGCGATCAAAGACCACCACGGTGTCATTCACCGAATAGCCGGCGATGGTGAGGAGTGAAACAGCAAACAAACTGTCGACCTCCAAACCGCTCATCAATCCAAGCCAGGCGAAAACGCCACACACAATCAACACGTCATGGCCTAAGGCCACGAGCGCCAAAACGGCATAGCGACCGTCGTAGCGAATGCTGATGTAGAGAGCGATGCCGGCAAATGCCACCAGCAACGAGATCAAGCTGCTGCGCAGCAGCTGACCACCAAGACTGGGGCCAATCGTGTCAACGGATTGGCCACCCACTTCAAAGGGGCCAGCGATGGGTTCGACAGCTTCGATCACGGCCTGCCCCTGTGAGGCGGTTAGGGCCGGCATGCGCAACACCACCGATTCACCTCGATCGAGCAACTGAACCCGAGCCGTTGCGAGATTAGGCAGGGTATCGGCGTCTTGATCGCGACCTTCAGCAGGCAAGGTGAGGCTGGCAAGCTTCTCCTGGATGTCAATTGCCCTGACGTCTTGGCAATTATCTGTGCACAAGCGCTCGAGCTGGATCTGGGTTCCACCGGTGAAATCAAGCCCAGGCCTTAAGGGGGAGCGAATCTGAGGATTCGTCCAGCTCAGCACCAAACCAAGAGCGCTGATCAACAGCACGAGCACGGAGATCAACCAAACCTTTCGCCGTTGGCGGCTCAGGGGAAAACGCAAGGGGCGTTCTTGACCAGTTGGGGAAGACACAGCCATGGCTCAAGCAGCGGAGGAAGGCAGCTGCCCTGCGGGCAGAAAATTGGTTGGGCGACGCAGCGATTGATAACTCATCAAGAAACGCAAGAGCGTGCGCGTGCAGGTCAATGCCGTGAACAAGCTGAGCAGAACACCGATTCCTAGCGTTGCTGCAAAACCTTTCACCAAACCCGTTCCGAGGAAGAACAACGCAGCGCAACTAATCAGGGTGGTGATGTGACCATCAACGATCGAAGAAAAGGCTTGAGAGAACCCCGTTTCGATCGAGCGGATCAAGGTGTTGCCGCGACGCAATTCGTCTTTGATCCGCTCAAAGATCAACACGTTGGCATCCACGGCCATACCGATACTGAGGATGAACCCAGCCGTCCCAGGCAGGGTGAGGGTGACCGGTATCAGCGCGTAGGCCGCCATGTTGAACAGGGCATAAAGGCTGAGAGCCAGCACAGCCACCACGCCTGCAAGTCGATAGACGAGCAGCATGAAAAGGG
>NZ_JAKUHK010000193.1:0-4032 GCF_023630655.1 Synechococcus sp. MU1655
CAGAAAGAAGAGCCTGAAGCGCAGAACGAGAACCCTCTTGCTCTAGTTGCTTGAGTCCATCTTCTTCTAAGGGAGGTTCTTCAAAAAAAGGCCTGGCTTGCGTCACTCCGTCTTCGATCAAGGTGAGCGAAGGTCCCAGTAAAACGGCTAAGTCATTGGCCCAAAGAGGTTCACTAGCAACCCAGCCTTGTTGCTGCCAGCGGGGCTCAAGTGCTGCAAGCAGTTCAGCAGACGACCAACCATGCAAAACCTGGGCATTGAGCCAGTTGAGCTTGTCCCAATCGAATTTGGCACCTGCTTTATTCACCCGATCAAAACTGAAAACTTCAGCTGCGTCTCGGAGCGTGAATCGTTCCTCCATTCCTTCCGGGACAGACCAACCGAGCAGGGTCATGTAATTGGCTAAGGCCTCCGCTGTGTAACCCATCTCCTGAAAATCACCAATGGAGGTCACTCCATCGCGCTTCGAGAGCTTTCGTCCCTCTGGGTTGAGGATCAAAGGCGTATGGGCAAAGGTGGGACAGTTCAACTCCAGAGCCTGATAGAGCAACAGCTGTTTAGCCGTATTGGCGATGTGATCCTCACCTCGAATCACGTGGCTGATGGCCATAGCGGCGTCATCAACCACCACAACGAGGTTGTACAGAGGGTCACCAACTGTGGTCGCAGGGGCACGTCTGGCGATCACCATGTCACCGCCAAGATCGGCGCCGCGCCATTGCATCGGACCGCGCACCATGTCGGTCCAAGCGATGGTGGCTTCATCATCAATCCGAAAACGGATCACCGCCTCTCGCCCTTCCGCCCGATAGGCCTCCTCCTGCTCAACAGTGAGATGGCGATGACGGTTGTCGTAACGAGGAGGCTGACCTGAAGCCCTTTGGGCTTCACGCATGGAATCCAATTCCTGCTCACTGGCATAACAGCGATAGGCAAGACCTTGAGCGAGCAATTGGCTGATGGCCTGGCGATGCGCTTCAATCCGCTCGCTTTGGATAACCGGTTCCTCATCCCAGTCCAGGCCAAGCCAGCGCAAGCCATCAAGAATATTTTCTGTGAACTCTGGCTTGGATCGCTCTTTATCCGTGTCTTCAATTCTCAGCAAAAATTTGCCGTTTTGGTGACGGGCAAACAACCAATTAAAAACAGCAGTACGAGCTGTTCCGATATGTAGCGTGCCGGTGGGGCTTGGGGCCAGACGAACGCGAACCGTCACTAAGCCGGAGGAATAAAAACGGGACCGACGGGATTCGAACCCGCAACTTCCGCCGTGACAGGGCGGTGCTCTAACCGATTGAACTACGGTCCCAGGCTGAACTCAATTGAGGGATCTTTACCCACAACGAGTGACCTTCGCCGCTCACGCGGACTTGGCCAGTATCAACTGCCGCCCTGCCCTCCGTCAACACACTCGAAGAGAGACCAATGTTTTGTGTGCTTTTCAGCTGTGATCTTGAGGCTCAAGCAACTGAAAAGATCCATCTCCCTGATGAGCGCAAGGAACCCTCATTGGAGAATCAAGCCCTCCACGTCGATCTCACACACGTTGACAAAAAAAATCCTCCCCCTTAAGGGGAGGATCAATTCCCTACATGAGGTCTCAGAAATTGGACTTAAGGGCGGAATCCAGCTGGTTCGATTAAACGCACTTGATTCCCTCTGGCCGTGAATTCACGGCCTTGATCACTTTGAACGACGACTCGTCCACCGGACTTAACGCGAATCACTCGTGCACGAACCCAGCCGAGAGCGGCTGATTCGAGCACTTTGACCACATCACCAGGTTGAAGATCCAACTCCATGCTCGAAATCAGGAAAACTGCAAGTAAGGGGTCATCGGACGCGCCGTGGAGGACTTGAACCCCCGACATCAGGTTTTGGAGACCTGCGTTCTACCAACTGAACTAACGGCGCAAGGCGATGAACCCCTCAACCATCAAAAAAGATGGCATTAATTCGTTGAAGCGAAAGCCTCAGCGATCGAAGCGCTGCTTCACGCGAGTGGCCTTGCCCACTCGGTCACGAAGATAAAAGAGCTTCGCACGCCTTACTTTACCGCGACGCTCAATTTTGACCGAAGCAACTTGGGGGCTGTGGAGCATAAAAACCCGCTCAACACCGATGCCCTGGAAGATGCGGCGCACCGTGATTGTTTGGTTGAGACTGCCATGGCGCTTGGCGATCACCACGCCCTCGTAAGGCTGGACACGCTCTTTATTGCCCTCGCTGATACGTACACCAACACGCACAGTGTCTCCGACGTAAATCTCAGGAAGATCACTCTTGAGCTGTGCGTCTTCGAATTCTTTGATGAGTGCGGAAGCACTCAACTTCTTCGAAGGTTTCGCCGTTGACTTTTCAGCAACAGCAGTTGTTCCGCTGGTCGCCTCAGTGGCTTCGTCCACAGACGTCTCTATAGGGTCCACCGCCATCCCAGCTCCTGGTAACACGCCAAACAACCAGCTTAACCCCCAGCCTCCTTCCGAAACGCAATCCACTGCCTTCGAAAGCTTTGCAAGAGGAGCCAGGCACCAGTTGTCAGCATCCACAACAAGCCGACCGCGTTGAGAAGAACCACAACTGGTTCGAGAACAGGCCCCAGCCACTCGCCCTCATGGATGGTCATCAACCAATGAACCTGCTCACGACTCAACCCCCCCCAGTCCTTGGCTAGCCGATAGGTCACGCCGGTGCTCACAGTCACCAGCAGAGGGAGCACAACAAGAGGAGCCATCAAGCGATGCCATTGGCGTACGCGAACCAATAAGCGGGCCACCGTCGTTCCCTCCATTGCAATTGATAGCGTGACAGGAAGACTGTCTGTAGAGCTTCCGCCGATGCGGCTTGCTTTAACGGCCTGAAACAAGAAACGCCGAAACACGATGAATTTGTTCGCCGACCTCCTGGCCTCCACAAAGGGGTCCACTGTCACCGCCACCGGCCCACGCATCCAGCAACGGCGTGGAGTGGAAATCAAATCGGCCCGTGAGCTGAAAATCATGGCGAAAGCCAGTTCCATCGTCGCCACCGTTCTGCGCGAAATCATGCAGCTGGTGGAGCCTGGCCAGACCACGGGGGACCTCGATGCCCATGCTGAGCGCCGCATCAGGGAGATGGGCGCAACCCCAAGTTTCATGGGGTATCACGGCTTCCCGGCGAGCATCTGCGCCAGCATCAACAACGAAGTTGTGCATGGCATCCCCAGCAAAAAACGAGTCATCCACGCTGGCGATTTGCTCAAAGTGGATACGGGGGCCTATTTCGACGGATATCACGGAGATAGCTGCATCACCGTTTGCGTCGGTGACGTCTCCGAAGAAGCACGCAAACTCAGTCGAGTTGCCCAAGAATCATTGATGGCTGGACTCTCTCAGATCCGTGCCGGTAACACGCTTCTTGATATAGCTGGAGCAGTCGAAGATCACGTCAAAGCCAATCAATTCAGTGTGGTGGAGGATTACACCGGCCATGGAGTCGGACGGAATCTCCATGAAGAGCCCTCGGTATTTAATTTCCGTACCAACGATCTTCCTAACGTCAAATTGCGTCCGGGAATGACGCTTGCTGTTGAGCCGATTCTCAATGCAGGAAGCAATGCTTGTCGCACCTTGAAGGACCGCTGGACGGTCGTCACCAAGGACGGCAGTCTTTCCGCGCAATGGGAGCACACCATCGTGGTGACGTCTGATGGGTGCGAAATCCTCACCGATCGCGGAGATTGTTGACCCTCAGGGACCGGCAGTAAACCCTTCTGACCAGTTCGACGAAGGGCATTAGTAAGTAAGTCAGTGGATTGGGGGTGACGATGATCAAGTTCACCCCCAGATTTGCTTGCCAAATCACCTGTCTGGAGACGAATGCAGACGTCAAAATTCCGATCGGGTTGAGATTGGAGCGAAACGGCCCAAGAATGAGTTTGCGTAGCCGCAAGGATTGACTCTGCGTCGCGCTTCGATTGTTCCAACGCAAGCTGACCAATTCACCGATCAAGCGCTTGCTCAACTCATAGCCAGGACTCAAAGCCGGCTGGAT
>NZ_JAKUHK010000194.1:0-3950 GCF_023630655.1 Synechococcus sp. MU1655
ACCTGGCAGCTGCTGAGTCCACACCTGTGGCCCTTCAAGCACCTGCAATCGGTTGATTTGGAATCAATCCAAAGTTCAGATCAGCTGAACTAGAAAGCCCCCTCCCAAAAGGAGGGGGCTTTTTTGTAGCTTGGGCTTAAAGCGATGAGTTCAGCTCAAGACCTATCCAAGCGATCGAGCTCCATCACTTTGCCCCATGCATCTACACAATCCCCCACGAAGCCTCCCTGGCCGTCGTTTTGGGCGTAGACCTCAGCAATGGCTTGCAGTCCAGCGTGATTCACCAGTGCTGCGATCACAACTGGTGAAGATGCCCTGCTTGTTGCCGCCTGAATGGCCACTAAAGGGACACTTCAGATCAGACATGGCAACGGTCTTTGCGGTGGTTCTTGTCTTCTCGAGAGTATGTACAACTCACAGCCTCTCCCACTCCGCTGGAACGTTGTGTTTTGGGGTTCAGGCGTAGGGACCAAAGTGTGTGGCACAGGTCGCTCCGCACTGGGCTCCAAGCTTGATCGCGTCAGGGATGGACACTCCTGCAGCAAGTCCGGCTGTTACGCCAGCTGCAAAGCTGTCGCCGCATCCGTAGGTCTCTATCAGGGGGCCGGGGAGAGGTTGGGCTTCAAATCGGCCCCCTGGACTGAAGAGCCCTCCCTTCTCTCCTTCGGTGGCGATCCGCAAGGTTGGCGCTGGGGTGAGTGCACCCTCTTCGATCGACTCGCCTGGATCCAAATTGCTGCCGATTAAGGCATCGAGACTGACTCCTGCCTCTTGAAGAAGCGGTAAACGAAGGCGGGGGGTTGCCGTTAAAACCTTGGCTGCTCGTGCCAGCCTCAGGCCCTGCGGATCGGTTGCCGAGACGAACACCCCATCGCAATCGGCGAGCTGCTCCCAGGGCAATGGATCATTGGCGACCGGCGTCAGTCGCTCTCCGATCACTGTGATCGCCCGATCTCTGCTGTGATCAACCAAGCTGATCCCGCGTCGGGTGGGTTGGTCCCGCCAGGCCACAATTGGGGTGACACCCAACTCACGCAGGCGCGCTTCGCTTCGTAAGCCGATTTCATCCTCCCCGAGGGCCGTGAAGAAGGTCACTCTTTGGCCCGTCAGTCTGGCCAGTTGAACAGCCACAACAGCTCCGGCTCCAGCCGGTTCTTCTAGGGAGCGATGGGCACGGCTGATCTGCCCAGGCGCCGGCAATGCATCAACGGCAAGGAAATTAACCCACTCAAGGTGCCCAACAACAGCAAGCTTGAGATCAGCGGGAAGGGATGCCATTTAAGGAATCGGCAAAACAGATTTCGCCGCATCGCGCAGGCGCACATTGATGGGACCGCCTACCTCGGTTACTGATACGGCTCCACCCACGGTTAACTGATCTTCGTCGGATGTTCCTACAAGGACAGGACCTTCATTCACACCTTGCACTTTGACTGGGGCTATGACCTCGTCAACTGAAACCTGTCCTTGGACTTCAAGAGACTGATTGGAATCAATCAAGACAGGTTTGCTGACTGACACTTGGCCTTGGACAGGAATAGCTTCAGAGGCTTCGATGGGGAGTTTTGTCGAAGCTTCAATGGCTATTGATCCTTCACTTTTCACGCGGATAGGTGCCTTGAGTTCGTCAACAGTGACTCCACCAACCAGGCGAACTGGAAATGGCTGATCGAGGGGCAGTCCGATCGGGATGGGTTGGCGGAGAATCTGGATCGCAGCAACAGCGACTGACCATGCCGCAATGACAACAGCGAGGGGCCAGCGGCTTGCCATTGCCAGCGTGAACCAGCGTGGTTCGTCGTTGTTTGGCATCAATCTGTTTCTTATAACCAAGCCGGTTTTACCGGATTTTTAGAAAAAAATTAGTGTTAGAGGACCAGATTATAAAAATGTCCTAAAGCTCATATTCTTCTTCAAATTGATTAAGGAGGCCTTTGTAGAGCACCAGTGTTCCTTCACTTTCTTCAGTAATGCCCTCAGCCTCGTAAAGCTGGGCGAGGTGGGTGCATGCGGCGTGCACCTGTACAAAGGCTTCGGCGTATTCGTTTTGAATGTCTTCTTCTCGGATGTCTCGAATTAACGCGGAAATAAACTCAACTTTTTTATGGGCCGCTTTAATTTCGGCCTCCATGTCTTTGCTTAGTTTGCGCCGCTTTCGAGCCATTGGCTTGGACTGTCAGCCCTTAATCCTAAGGCTAGGGGGCTGACAAGCCTTGTCTGGTCTGATCAGAAACAGAAGGGGAGCGTCTGAACGCTGCAAGTGACGTAGCCGTCAACGAGGGGGCCGAGGCCGATTTGATGAAGAATCCCCTGGCCTGTAAGTCCTTCAGTGATCACACCGATGACGAAACCGATCATGGCCGCACGACCGTTGAAGAGCTCAACCTTCTTCAGTTGATCTTCGTGAATGGAGCGAGCTGCTTTGCCTTGGAACCAGGCGTCGTTAGCGGGAGTGCGTTCCATGGAGGTCATGCAATTGAAACGAACTGTAACAGAAATTTGACGTTGGGCAGCATTGCGTTTAAGCCCTTCTCCAAATCACTGGTGTTCGTCGCTTCGGGTACAGCTCGCGGCACATTGGGCAAATCGTTCCGTCGCATCCGCGAGCAGTGCAGTGCTCGCGTCCATAAAAAATGATTTGCAGGTGGAGCTTGTTCCAGCGTTCCGGTGGGAATAGTGCTTTCAAATCCTTTTCGGTGCGCTCCACGCTGTCTCCATTGCTGAGTCCCCAGCGCTGCGCCAGGCGATGTATGTGAGTGTCCACGGGGAACGCCGGTACTCCGAAGGCTTGGGCCATCACCACGCTGGCGGTTTTGTGGCCAACGCCCGGCAGTGCCTCGAGCTCTTCAAAGCTGCTCGGCACTATCCCCCCATGCACCGTGGTCAAGAGGTGAGCGAGTTTGCGCACGTTTCGGGCCTTGGTTTTGGCAAGCCCGAGCTGGCGGATGTGACCGAAAATCTCCATTTCCGTCAAAGCCGCCATGGCACTTGGTGTTGGACCAGCAGCAAATAAGGCTGGTGTGACTTCATTGACTTTTTTGTCGGTGCACTGCGCACTAAGGAGCACTGCGATCAGCAGGCTGAAAGGGTCGCTGTGATCGAGAGGAATGGGTGGATCTGGATAGTGCTCATCCAGGCGGTGGAGCAGATGGGAAGCACGCTCTTTTCTGAGCAATGGTCATCGAGTCGCAGGACTGCCATCATGGCCACACTGCTTTTGAGGCCATGGCATCTCTTCGTAGCGATGGCTTATCAGAGGCCAATTCGGCCTATGAGCGTGCGATCGCTAGAGAAGAAAGCGCTGTGATCCCTAAACAGCGGATTGAAGCGGCTGAACCCCGCGCGCCCCAAGAGAACTCTGAGCCGGAAGACGATGGAGACAGCGATCTCTATCGCCATCACAGTCGGCAGCAATCGATCGAGGGAGGGTGAAGCCTGATCTTTGACTCCATGCCCCCTCCTCAATTCAGTCAGAGATTGACTTCTAAGAGTCAGGCTGAATCGCTTTTTTAATGGTGTCCACGCCTTTCTGGATCGTTTCTCTCGGCGCCTCGATCATTCTTTTCTGTGTGTTTGACCAAATGGTGACGGCGTAGACCAGCGCACCTCCAAGAATTAATGCCGCCAGAACCAGTCCAATTCCAGTGCCGCCGCCTCCTTGCTTGATCACGACAGGTTGCTGCTGATTGTCTTCAGACATAGGGGAGCCTTTCTGCTTCGATCAAAGTGAGTACGCCAAGGTCTTAGCGACACGAAGCATGGTTGTCAGGTTGCTTCAAGAAGCTTTGAAGAATGCATCTTGAAAGGAATGAGTGATCAGGCTCAGTGATCAGCGATCCCATCAGTCCTGACGGACTTGGATTGATGGTTGGCCTAGCGTCTCATCGAACAAGCATTTTCAAAAGGAGCTGCCGTGAACACCGCCGTGAGGGGGATTCTCTACGTTTCGG
>NZ_JAKUHK010000195.1:0-3938 GCF_023630655.1 Synechococcus sp. MU1655
GAGATTTCAACAAGGATATTACCAATGCAGCTCAAATTACAGAATGGTGGATCAAATTGTAGGAAGAGTACTAGGCCGCTCAGTAAGTGGTGAAACAGAAAGATTAGCCTGGTCTATCGTCATCGCAGAAAAAGGCTTCACATGTTTTGTAGATCAAATCCTAGAAAGTGATGAATACATGACCAACTTTGGATATGATGGGGCTCCAGCACAGCGAGGGAGATTAATACCGGGGCGATCAACTGGAGACATGCCTATCTATCAAAGGTTCCCTCGTTATGGGGAAGAATGGAAAAATTCATTGATTGCAAGAGAATTCGTGAATAAAACATTCACCACTGGTGGAGTGAGTAGCACAATGAAATCACTAGTAGGCAAGCCACCTGAATGGCTCATTAAGACATGGTTGATCCTATTTGCAATTGGCGGCTTTGAAATCACAAGGGTGATAGTATCGATTGGCGTCTCCATGGTACGAAGCTAATAAAATGATTTTGAACATAGAAAATTGGAGTCCGCCTGAAATGGCGTCTCCCGATCAAATTAATAATTATCCAGTCGATGCGAGAGGTGCAGATTGGCGAAATCGAGATATTGGAACTCTGGATTTAATAAATGCAAATCTTTGTCGAACTGATATAAGAGGCGCAAATTTAACGTGTTGCCGATTGGAAAACACAGACCTGAGGCTTGCTAAATACGACAGCAAAACTGCGGTACCAGACGGATTCAACATCCGAACAAGTGGGGCAATCGGCCCAGGAGCACAACTCAATGGAGCCTTTTTAAACAATGCAGATTTGAGGGGAATCGATCTACGAAAAGCCTCATTAATGGGTGCTTATCTAAGCGGTGCAGATTTAAGCGGTGCATTACTGGACAATATTTCGTTAGCAGGAGCAGATTTGCGACATGCCATTTTACGAGGTGCCATGTGCAGAGGAACTCGATTTGGCACAAGCGAACTAAAGATGGCAGACCTAAGAGGTGCTGATCTCACTGAAGCCAATCTAGACACGTTGGAATCGATCCAAGGTAGCGATTTCTCTATGTGCAAAGGAATGGATCCTTATATTCAAACCTTGCTTGAGAGGCCTGCCATCGAATTGGATCATTGGAATCCACTCACGCGTAGCACTACAAGAGCAAGCCTCGAATCCTTGTCTTTAGAAGCATAACTTAACATTAAAGCGGGTCCATGGGCGGCGCTCGACGCCGCGATGGATCATTTCGTCGTTTCACGCAACAAAACGGAACACTTGATTGAGCTTTATAAAGAAGATGTCCGCTGGCAGAGGATTTCGAAGAGATTGTTCTGAGATAAACGAGAGAGCAATTCATGCCCTTTGGTCCTGCCTCGCTCCTAGGGATCGAGCGTTTCTCCGCAGAGAGTGAAGCTCCGCTCGAACTGCTTCCAGGCGACGACGACGTCCAAAAGGAAGCTTTGATCAGCGCAATCTACAAGCAGGTGCTTGGCAATGCCTATGTCATGGAGAGCGAGCGCCAATTGATCGCAGAGTCGCAATTCAAACTTGGCGAAATCAGCGTTCGTGAGCTGATCCGTCGCATTGCCAAGAGCGATCTGTACCGAAGCCGATTTTTCGAATCGTGCCCCCGTTATCGCTATATCGAGCTGGCCTTCCGTCATCTCTTGGGAAGAGCCCCAGTTGATTTCGAAGAGATGCGAGGGCATGCGGAACGCCTTGACAGTCTTGGCTATGAGGCCGATATCGATAGCTATTTAGATTCGGATGACTATCAAAATACCTACGGCGAATGGGTCGTTCCCTTTCAAAGGGGATGGAAAACAGACAGTTGTACAACACTCCAAGAATTCACATGGAGTTTCCAACTCCTTCGCGGTAATAGCAGTAGCAGCTTGAAGGGAGATCTTTCAGGAATTACAAGCAAACTCGGAGGAGCTGCTTACCAAAACTTGCCTCTTCCTGTGGTTCCGCCATCTTCGAATGAAGCAAAAGGCTGGAGCTTCCGAAGAGCCAAAAATCTTCAAGATGCACCGACACGCCTTGGTGTTGGAGCAGGGCAAGAAGGAACAACCTATCGCGTTGAAGTGACTGGATATAGCGCTAACAACGTACGAAGAATATCGCGGTACACGAAATCAAATCGTGTTTTCTACGTGCCCTTCGACAAGTTATCTGAGCAGTTTATAAGAATACATAGAGAAGGAGGTAAAATCTCAAGCATTACACCAGTCACCTAAGGCCAAAACATTTAAATCAACAAACAACCTCATCAAACCAAGAAATTGAACATGTCAACCAACAAAACATCATCCGGATTCGGCGCAGAGACCAAGTGGAATAACCCCGTCAGCTTTCAAAAGAAGGGAGCATCAAACCAAAAAGCAGCCTTAACGATAGGGGAATTCCTCAAGAATTCCTGTGATCAGATGGCAATTGGCGTAGGTCCAAGAAGCCATGCAGATTGTCCCCACAGAGTCACATCAGAATGCTATAGCCCAGACGATAACGCTTCGCTTGATGATGTAATTGCCGCTGCATATCGCCAAGTATTTGGCAACGCACATGTCATGGACTTCGAGCGTTGTAAAGAACTCGAAGCCCAACTCCGTAATGGAGAACTCACAGTTCGTGACTTTGTTCGTGGACTTGCAAAGTCAAGTTTCTACAAACAAAGATTTTTCACAGCTGTTGGGCCCCAAAGAGGGATTGATTTAAATATCAAACACCTGCTTGGAAGAGCACCACATTCACAGGCCGAGGTTTCAGCGAAAATTGCACTCCAAGCTGAACATGGACAAGAAGCTGTCATCGACAGCATTGTTGATTCTGCCGAATATCTCGAAGTGTTCGGAAGTGATGTGGTTCCTTATGCAAGAGCCTGGTCATCACCAGCAGATTTAGCAACCTCTGCCTTCCCCTTACTCGCAGCAATTCAAAAAAGCTTTGCGGGTAGTGATAGCGCCCGAGGTGGAAGTAGCAACCTCATCAGTAGTTATGCAAGCGGTCTGGCACCAAAAATCAATGTGCCATCAGAATCCATCGGAGTCAAACCAACTCCAAGTTTCGCAGCAGGTCGTTTTGCAAGCAGAGCACCTGGTGTGACAAGTGGCAAAGATGGAGCACCAATGCGTGGTGACAGCTACGTATTTTTTGGACTTGGTCAACGGGAACAAGAAACATTCCAGCGCTGTCCTGGTGACTCGACTGATCAGCTCAATGCCTTAATTCGAGCTTCCTACAAACAGGTTATGGGCAACCCCCACCTGATGGAATTTGAAAGGGCAATCTCGGCTGAAAGCAAGTTCATCGATGGTTATTTGAGTACTCGTGAATTTGTCCGCGCACTGGGACTGTCTGCAGAATACAAGCGTCGTTTCTTCGAAACAAATGCTCCGTATCGCTTCATAGAATTAAACTTTAAGCACTTCTTAGGACGAGCACCGAAATCACAAGCTGAAATCAGCGAGCATACAAAGATCCTTGCCGAAAGTGGTTATGAGGCAGAGATTTGTAGCTATGTAGACAGCGTTGAATATCAAACAACCTTCGGTGAAGATACCGTGCCATTTGCACGTATTCTTTCTGAAAATGGAAGGTCTCAGGTTGCCTTTAATCGTCACCTGAAATTAGCCGAGGGATATGCAGCAAGTGACACCGTTCAAACAGGATCGTCACTCGTGACCTCTGTTGCTACTAACACAGTGCCAGGAGGTTGGAGTTCGACCACCACTCGAATCAACCGCACTGGTACACAATCAGGTGCAGCAGATCCCACCACGAAGAGATTCAGAATTGTGGTATCAGCACAAACTGCACGCAGCAGACAACGCACAGCAGGTAGTACTTATTTAGTGTCTGGAAAAGACATGTCAAGCCAAATGAAGTACATCCATTCACGTGGTGGAAAGATCCTCTCAATTACCGAAGTAATGTAAGAATAGATTAACCTTC
>NZ_JAKUHK010000196.1:0-3937 GCF_023630655.1 Synechococcus sp. MU1655
GCCGAATTGCTGATTGGGGGCAGCGTTGAGTTGTTGAAGAAGGGAGTCGCCATCGCTCCGCCCTTTCCCCTCGAGCTGTGCGGCTCGAACGAGGATCGGACAGCCACTCGTGCTCACGACGACCCCGATTCCCTTCACAGACTCCAAGACTGTTCCCGGAGGATGACCTTCTGTGGGCCAGCGTCCGATCAGGGGATGTACATCGGCGCTGAGTTCCTCTTTCAGTCGATCGATGAGGGGTTCGCAATGGAGGAGTTTGAGGCGTTTGTTGTTCCAAAGCGTGACGGCATTTGGATAGAGCGCCATCACTTTTCGATGAATGGTGAGTGCCGAGGCAGACCAGTCGATCTGGTGATCTTGTTTGGTGAGCATGCGTGCGTAACTCGCGTCTCCTTGGCGATCAGCCTGGTTGATCACCTTGAGGCGAGCCCTGCGTTCGGGCTCGGTTCCCGGTCCTGCTGATTCAATCAATGGCATCGCTTCCACCATGAGTTCAGCGGTGAGAGTGCTCATGCGTTTGGCCAGAGTGTGGCCGTTTTCAAGTAACCCAATCGGCAGGTTTCGCTCAATCAGAACAGGTCCTGTGTCCAGTCCCTCTTCCATGGCCATAACACCCACGCCGGTTTCGGGGTCTCCTTCCAGAATTGACCACTGAATTGGTCCAGCACCTCTCCATCGGGGAAGTACGGATCCATGGCCGTTCCAACACCCCAGTGGCGGTTGATCCAGCACACGTTTCGGCAAGATTTGACCGAATGCCACCACGACGGATAGGTCAGCTTGAAGCTCGGCAAGTTGCCTTTGGCAGCCTTCGTCCTGCTTGATCCGTTCCGGCGTGAACACGGTGATCCCCATTTCAAGGGCCTTGGCTTTCACCGCTGAGGGAATCAAAGTCTTACCACGCCCTCGGCGTCGATCCGGTTGGGTGACCACTCCGACGAGCGTATGGCCAGCTTGATGCAGAGCGACCAGGGTTGGCACTGCATAGTCGGGAGTTCCCCAAAACAAAATCTTCATCGAGCGAAGCTCAGGCCTCGCCTGTAATTGCCAAACCATCCACCCACACATGGGGTGACACACCTTGGTGGGTCACCACCTCATTGGGTTCCAAGTGAACGATCCCTTTCAGAACATCTCGGATGTCGCCGGCGATCGTGGCTGCTTCCACAGAGATGCGCTCACCATCTTTCACGAGCCAGCCATCAAATGGAAGTGAAAAGGCCCCTTGACTCGCCTTTACGCCTGCATGGAGTGCGCTCAAACTTTCGATCAACACGAAAGTATCCCGAGTATTCCGATGGTCGAGATGGGCAGCGGCACTGCTGCCCTCTTCGCTTGTACTCACTTCAAACCAATCTGGACCAACGGACACCTTGGCTCCGAGTCCGGCATGACCGGTGGGTTGAACACCAAACTGACGAGCTGTGGCCTCGGAATGGAGCAGATTCTCCAACTTGCCGTTGCCAATCAGACAGAGGCGTTTGGTTGGTGTGCCTTCTCCATCAAAGGCAGCTGCTCCCACGTGATTGGGATGCAAACCGTTGTCGTGCAAATTAAAAAATGGCACCGCCAGTTGTTGGCCGAGCGATTCCTTGCTGCTGAGACTGATCCCATCAAGAATGGAACGGGCATTCATCATGCTGCTGAATGCACCGAGCAGATCCAGGAAAGCCTCTGGCGTGAAGCAGACCAGATAGCGACCGGTATCGATCGGTTGGTAGTTGAGATGGCTGATGGTGCGTTCGGCTGCTTCCTTGATGCAGCCGCTCAGATCCAGATCAGCGCTTCCCAGCGCTACGCGCACAGCTCCGCCACTGCGAGGTTTTCTGCCACTTTCTTCGGCACGGGCATACAGGTAAAGGCTGGCCTGAGTCCGTTGCATGTGGCGAAGCGCCCCTTCGCTGTTGAGGTAAATCCGCTCGCTATTGCCCTCGCTCAAGCCGTTATAGGGAACGGTTTCGATTGCAGGGTGTTTAGCAAGGAGTTCTCCTTCCACATCTTTCAGGGTGCTGAGCAACGTCTGAATGCTCTGAGAGGGTTTGAGTGGTCGATCAATCTCGGGGATCGGTGCTGTTGCGAGTGGCGAAAAGCCTGGAATGTCTTCTGCATTTCCAAAAGCACTGGCCTGATAAGCACCATTGAGTGCCTTCTCGAGGCCTCCTGGTGACAGATCAGAGGTGCTGGTCACACCAACCAGTCCTTGCTCATTCCAAACGCGCACAGTGATGGAACTGCGTTGAGCAGCCTTCATTTGCTTCGCTTCCCCTCGATCCACTTGGACCGAAGCATTCATGCCTCTGCTGGCTCCAAGATCCCATTGACGGATTCCATCCCTGGTCGCTAGGGCGTGGAGCTGATCGCGGAGCTCTTCCACATTGAGAGGTGTATGGGTCATGGTCAGCGGCCTCCCACCGTGATCGAATCAACCTTGATGTGGGGTTGCCCCACCGTGACAAAAATGCTGCCGCTCACCGATCCGCAGTATCCAGCGGCTAAATCGAGGTCGTTGGCGCACATGGAAATCCTCGGCATGACTTCCTTGGCTTCCCCGATCAAGGTGGCTCCCTTCACAGGACGCCCCAGTTGTCCATTCTCAATGATGTAGCCCTCTTCCACAGAGAAATTGAATTGACCGGTTGGTCCCACACTTCCACCGCCCATCGATTTGCAATACAGGCCACGATCGACGGATTGGATCAGTTCGTCAGAGCTGTGGGGACCTGCAGCGATGTAGGTGTTACGCATGCGACTTGCAGCAGCAAAACCATGGTTTTGTCTCCTACCGCTTCCGGTACGCACATGACCGGTCCGTAGTTCACCGGCACGATCACTCAAAAATCCTTTTAAGACGCCTTGCTCGATTAAGACCGTGCGTTGTGATTCCATCCCCTCATCGTCCATGGATAGGGAACCAAAGGCACCGCTACTCAAACCTTCATCAATCGCGGTGACTGCAGGGTTGGCAATCACTTCTCCAACTTGATCTGCAAAGGGGGTCGTTCCCCGTTCAACCTGTGTGGTTTCGAGCAGATGGCCGCAGGCTTCATGGAATATGACCCCTCCAAAACGATTGGCGAGAACCACTGGCATCTGCCCTCCATCCACGTAATTGGCATGGAGCATGGTTGCTGCACTGGTGCACACTTCGTTGGCCGCTGCATCCACATCCCAGTCCCGTAGGTCATTAGGGCGATCGCTGGATCCAAACCGGCGAGCGATGTTTGCACGATGCTCGCCATCTGCGGCCAGGACACTCAGGCCGCTGGACTGATGCAGACGGATGTCGCGGGCATAGGTCCCATCACTGGCTGCCACAAGAACCTCTTGCCAATCCCGTGAAAAGCTGCCTCTTCGCACCTCCAGGTGCTCTCCCAGCTGATCAAGACGAGCTGTTCCTTCCAGCAGTCGCTGTGTGATTTCACTGAGCTCGGGGGACTGAGTGAGCCAGGTGTCTTTGTTGACCCCAAAATCTCTGAGTGGATGGAGCCCCTGAAAGCCTCGATCATGCTGGAGAGCATTGTGCTCCAATTCGAGCATGGCCAAGGCTTGGTCAAGCGCCTGGGCTAAGCCGGATTCACTGAGATCGTTCGTGCTCACGAAACCGTCTCGGTGTCCGAGGAAGACGCGGATTCCTGCGCCCATTCCGAAAGATGGAGACACACTTGTGATGCGTTCCTGTTCGGCGAGCACACCTAAATGATCCGTGCGTTCTAGGAACACTTCTACAAGATCCGCACCAGCACGGACCCCTGTCTGAAGAAGCGTTTCCAGGCGATCTTTCCAGGGGGTGTGGCTCGGATCCAGATTGAATGTCTGGTTAAGAGCGGGATGGGTATCGACCAAGCCCCTCATCTGCGTCAGCCTTGATTATGGAGAATCGCAGAAGGAAACGCAGACAGAGGTGCTGGTCGATAGGTCCCTCTCAACGAACGCCTGG
>NZ_JAKUHK010000197.1:0-3934 GCF_023630655.1 Synechococcus sp. MU1655
GCAGCGCTAACACTGTTGTTGCGATTGAGCAGGCGGTCTCTGGACTGATGGATGCGCTGGTGAAACACAACGCTCTGAAGCCGGACTGCATCGTTTCGATCACGTTTTCTGTGACCACCGATCTGGATGCGTGCTTTCCAGCTGCCGTTGCACGGCGCCGCGAAGGGTGGGATGGCGTAGCTCTCCTCGATTGTCAGCAGATGGCTGTTGAGGGAGACCTGCCTAAGTGCATCCGTCTTCTGGCACATGCCTGGATGCCAGACGATCAGGAGGTTCGCCACGCCTACCTGGGGGAAGCCAGTCGCCTCAGGCCAGATAGATCCAGTCACAACTGACAGATGCCGGGCCGACCCTTCGAACCCCTTGCCGCTCGCTGTCCTTAGGACAATCATGGGACTAACCATTGCGGTGATTGTTTTCACCAGCTGAATTAATGGACCTTCTGCCCACGACCCCGATCCGCCGCCTCGCCGTTATTGCAGGGGTGATCGGTTGCGGAGTTGTTGCTTCTGCTTCTGTGGTGGAGATGCTCCAACCCGTTGCTGTTCAAGCCCAGAACACTCCCTCTTTGATGGAGTTTCGCTGGGAAAGCGACAACAACTACCGCAAGTTGTACTACGTCCAAACGAGCACCCGTCCTCGCGAGAGGTCGGATTACTACCTGATGCTTCGGCCGAAAGATCGCAAAACCGCGATCCTGAAACTGAGCATCACCGTTCCCGATTACTTCAATGCCAAGATCCGCCCCAATAAATTGAAGCTCTGCAAGATGAAGAAGGGCGGCATGCTCAGCAGAAGCCGTTGCGAAGAGGTGATTCCTGCTGTTTTCGAAATCAGTGAGAATCAAACTGCGATTGAAGTTTTCCCTGAAACGCCGATTCCTACTGAAGACACCTACGCCGTGTCCATGACGATCTTCAACCCCAATCAAGCTGGGATGTTTCAGTTCAATGCTCTGGCACAGGCCCCCGGAGACGTTCCAGTAGCTGGCTATTTAGGGAGCTGGAACTTCAGTATCGACTAAGCATTGGCTGATAAGCTCTTCTACTGATAAAAGGCTGGGCCCCGGGGTGAATCCATGACTAAACGAACTTTTGGAGGCACCAGCCGTAAGCGCAAACGCGTTTCTGGTTTCCGTGTTCGCATGCGCTCTCACACCGGTCGTCGTGTGATTCGCACGCGCCGCAAGCGTGGACGTTCACGCTTGGCTGCTTAAGGGCTCTAGAGCTCGTCCTAGCCCCCGATGGTGCTTCCCACATCAATGAGATTGCGTGGTCACCGCTGTTTCGATTATTTGCATCGCAAGGGCCAACGGTTCCATGGAACCTTGATGACGTTGCGCAAGGCTTCTGCAATGCCGAATCTGCTGCGTTCGGATTGCCGCCCAGTTGAGGACCAGGGTCATGCTGCTGTGTGTCGTTGCGCTGTTGTCATTAGCAGCAAAGTCAGCAAGAGGGCTGTCGTTCGCAATCGCTTAAGGCGGCGCTTGCACGACCATCTTCGTCAACATTTTGAGCAGTCTTTCCAGCACGCAAACACCTGGGTTTTGATCAGTCTTAAACCAGGTACGGCTATCTCAGAAGCCCCAATGTTGGAAGAATGCGACAGATTGCTCCAACAAGCGGGCTATTAACGATGCCAACACCCATCCAAGAAGACACGTTCTACGAAGGCGGCCCAGCGGTCGGTGACTTGATTCTCAACCTGTTGCTAGGGCTGACATTGATCGGTTTGCCCTTTGCGGTTGGCGCGATTGTTCGCGCCATTTGGTTGCGTTTCAACATCACCAGTCGACGAATTTCTGTGACCGGTGGCTGGATGGGACGAGACCGTAGCCAGGTGGTTTATAGCCAGGTTCGGGAGGTTCGCAGTGTGTCGCGAGGATTTGGCGCCTGGGGAGACATGGTTCTTGTCTTGACAGACGGATCGCGCCTAGAACTTCGTTCGGTTCCACGCTTCAGGGAGCTCCAGGCTTTCATCGAAGAGCGGATCAGTGCTCGACGTGCGAGCTCGGGTGCAAAGGACGAGGAAAACAAAGGCTTCGCCGCTTGATTTCGGCTTCTCTTTGAGCCTCTTTCCACAGAGGCTCCTGTGCTGTTGCACACTGGCATCAACATTCATCAATCACTCGGAATTCCATCGTGATCGGGTACATCTCCGACAATCTGCTGATTCCAATCCTGGATTTTTTCTACGGATTGGTCCCAAGCTATGGCCTGGCGATCGTGGCCCTCACGGTGGTAATCCGCCTGGCTCTCTTCCCTCTCAGCGCAGGGTCCATCCGCAGTGCCAGGCGCATGCGGATCGCCCAGCCTGTGATGCAGAAACGTCAGGCTGAAATCAAGGCGCGTTATGCGAACGATCCCCAAAAGCAGCAGGCAGAACTTGGCAAGTTGATGAAGGAGTTCGGTAGCCCATTGGCGGGTTGCCTACCTCTGCTGGTTCAAATGCCAATTTTGTTCGCGTTGTTCGCGACATTGCGTGGATCACCCTTCGCAGATGTGCCCTATACGCTCAATCTGAAGGTCCTACCTGCGGATCAAATTGCTGCTGTTGAGCCCAAACCTTTCACAAGTGCCAGCCACTCCATTTTCATCACGGAAACCAACCACGTCCCGATCGTGGCAAGCCTTCCTGGTGGCACCAAACTTGGCACTGGAGACAGCGTTCCCATTCAGCTCGAAACTCGTGGTGGAGAGAGTTTCCGGAATGTGATCTCTGGGGTTGATAACGGTCAAATGTTCCTCCCTAAATGGACGGTTACCAAGGGAGAGGGCGTTGTCAGCGTGAGTGAGACAGGAACAATTACGGCCCTCACGACCGGCGATGCCACCGTTGAAGGGAAAATCACTGGACTGGCAGCACGCAGCGGCTTCTTGTTCATCAAAGCCCTCGGTCAGGTTGGGTTCTACACCGAGGGGACAATCAATTGGGATATTGCGATCCTGATTGGTGCTTTCGGTCTGAGCCTGTTTGTCTCACAGCTCCTCTCTGGCATGGGGATGCCTGCCAATCCTCAGCAGTCCACCGCCAACAAGATCACTCCTGTGATGATCACTGGGATGTTCTTGTTCTTCCCTCTCCCTGCCGGTGTTTTGTTGTACATGGTGATCGCCAATATCTTTCAGGCTCTTCAAACCTTCCTGCTCACTCGCGAGGCTTTGCCCGACAACCTCCAGTCCATTCTTGATGCCCAGATGTTGCAGAAATCCCAGGCTGCCTCAGCCTCTGCCGGTGGTGGGTCCAGCTCAGGACGCATGCCCTTCGAGCCCAAAGGCGGAAACAAATGATTCATGGGCTCGAGCCCGTTCCCCTTCGCGAGCTACAAGCTCTTGGTTCAGCTCGTGAGTGGGAATTTGCAGGCCAACTGGATGAGCTGCCCTCCTTAACCCCAGTTCGTGGCAGTATTCAGGCCGAGCACCGTGGAAATATCCTCGAGGTTTCAGGTTCAGCGCACACCATCGTGTGCTTGTGCTGCGATCGCTGTTTGAATCAGTTCAATCGCAAATTGTCTACGGACGCTAGTGAGCTCATCTGGCTTGGCGATAGTGAAGCCAAAGAGGCGATGGCAGAGGAGGGACTCGATGTGTCTTCAATCAACGGACTTGTGGAGTGCCTGGATCCAAGGGGCAGCTTTGAGCCAGAACGATGGGTCTTCGAGCAATTGAGTCTTCAAATGCCAGCCGTTAATTTCTGCGGTGATGGCTGCCCAGGCATGCCTCAATCAGCTGACCAAGAGCTGTCTGCTTCGCCCACGCCGGCAGCAGATCCGCGTTGGGAGGCTCTCTTGAGCCTGCGCTTGGACCCAGACGAGGACTCGGAGGTCACGCGTGACTGAACAGTGGGCACAACAACTCGATCTGCTCATTCGCGCGGGCACTCCTCTGATCTGGATTCGCAGTCACGAGGAGGAGCGTGTTGAATCTCTGCTGAG
>NZ_JAKUHK010000198.1:0-3923 GCF_023630655.1 Synechococcus sp. MU1655
GGAGCACTGTCGTCGGAAGGACGGACAGCTTCTTTCCCGTTCGGAAGAATGCCCTGAATTGGCGGAACATCGATTGGCGCTGGAAGGTAATCAACAACGGCATCGAGAACGAGCTGCACGCCCTTGTTTTTAAAGGCTGAACCGCAGAGTACGGGAACCAAATTGTGCTTTAGAACACCAGTCCTGATCCCATGCTTTAGCTCGGAGTTCGAAAGTTCTCCTGACTCTAAAAACTTTTCGATGAGATCTTCATCGTTTTCGGCAATCGTTTCCATCAAAACGTTTCGCCATTGATCCACCTCGTCTTTCATGTCGGCCGGAACATCGGTGACTTCGATGTCTTGGCCTAAATCATCCTTGTAGATATGAGCTTTGTTCTCGACAAGATCGATGATTCCACTGAGTTCGCCTTCGGCTCCAATCGGAAGCTGAATGGGTACAGCATTGGCTTTGAGGCGATCCTTGATTTGGCCAAAAACTTTCAGGAAATCGGCACCAGTGCGGTCCATCTTGTTGACGAACACCATCCGTGGCACGGAATAACGGTCCGCTTGGCGCCACACCGTTTCAGATTGCGGCTGCACGCCACCGACAGCGCAAAAGACTGCGATCACTCCATCGAGCACGCGCATGGAGCGTTCAACTTCGATGGTGAAGTCAACATGACCTGGAGTATCAATGATATTAATCCGGTGATCATTCCAGCTTGTGGAAATAGCAGCGGCAGTAATCGTGATCCCACGCTCACGCTCTTGGGCCATCCAGTCGGTTACGGCTGCGCCGTCATGCACCTCTCCAATCTTGTGCACGACACCGGAGTAGAACAGAATCCTCTCAGTGGTGGTTGTTTTGCCAGCGTCAATATGGGCTGCAATACCAATATTTCTGACGCGTTCCAGGGGAAAGTCGCGTGCCACAGGATACTCCGGGGTGGGGCGTTAAAAGGCGAATGTGACTCTACAAGTCAACCTGGGTTAATCAAGTTGACTGAAGATCAGTAGCGATAGTGGGCGAATGCTTTGTTGGCTTCGGCCATCTTGTGAGTTTCTTCCCGTTTGCGGACGGCATTACCCGCTTCATTCGCGGCATCCATTAATTCTCCAGCAAGCTTTTGGGCCATGCTGCGACCGTTACGTGCTCTTGAGAAATTGACCAGCCAACGCAGGGCCATTGCTGTGCCCCTCTCTTGGCGCACTTCCATCGGAACTTGATAAGTAGCACCACCAACACGCCGTGCACGAACTTCTACAAGTGGAGTGGCGTTCTTGACTGCAGTTTCGAACAGTTCGACGGGATCACCACCGGTGCGTTCACCGATCATTCCAAAGGCATCCGACAAGATGCGTTGGGCGGTGGACTTTTTTCCATGCTTCATCAACCGGGCCACCATCATCGTGGCGAGCCGATTGTTGAATTGTGGATCCGGGAGAATCGGACGTTTGACTGCTGCGTTACGGCGTGACATGAACCGTTAGGAGTGGAGAAACAGGGTGAGGAAATTAGAAGGAGTGTGGATCACTCTTTAGGCGCCTTAGCGCCGTACTTCGAACGGGATTGACGGCGGTCCTTGACACCAGCGGTGTCCAAGGTTCCACGAATGATGTGGTAGCGAACACCGGGAAGATCCTTAACTCGTCCTCCGCGAATGAGGACCACAGAGTGTTCTTGGAGGTTATGGCCGATGCCACCGATGTATGCCGTGACCTCAAATCCTGAGGTGAGGCGCACACGGGCCACTTTGCGTAGAGCCGAATTCGGCTTCTTCGGTGTGGAGGTATACACGCGGGTGCATACGCCCCTTCGCTCCGGGCAAGCCTTAAGCGCAGGAGATTTTGTTTTCGCCTTGAGGGTCTGACGCTCGTGACGGATTAGTTGCTGGATGGTTGGCATCGACGGTCGGGATGCGGCCGGAGACCCGACCTAGTTCGACAATCCGTCACCATACTGGTTCGTCCGACCTTTCTTCTTAACAGCGAGAAAATGCGCTTCCGCAGAGACAGCAACGCACGTTGTCCTGAGGGCTGATCAGAAAGCCACCGCCACTCAGGTCACCGCGGTAATCCAGGCATAGACCTTCCAACAGAGGAAGTTGCTCCTCCGGCGCGTGCAGTGTGACTCCTTCTGCTCGCGCCATGGGAATTCCTGCGAGATGCCCAGGTCGCAAGCGGATCACGT
The DNA here is from genome assembly GCF_023630655.1 of Synechococcus sp. MU1655. Lineage (NCBI taxonomy): Bacteria > Bacillati > Cyanobacteriota > Cyanophyceae > Synechococcales > Synechococcaceae > Synechococcus > Synechococcus sp. MU1655. Next base: position 2,176 of record NZ_JAKUHK010000198.1, read on the forward strand.
GTTGTTCACAGCTTCCGGATACCAAGTCCAGGTGCATCACACCTGGTGTCCCTGCTACCGCAGCCTGACGACCGAGTTCCGCCGCAGCGGTGGCGCTGATGGAGAACGTGGCGCCCATAGCCATTCGGATGCGTATGGGCTCAGTTTGCCAGCACCTTGGTTGATTCACTGACAAAGCCCAGACCGTTTTGTACGCGCGGAGTAATGCCCCGGCCCGTCATCACAGTTGTATTCGCGACGAGCATGGTGGTTGAACCTCCCCCGTCGAGATTGAGTGCGTCAGTGAGCTCGAGTTGTCTCAGCGCCAGGCTCGTTTCCAGGAGGGTGGGATCACTGCCATTGGCGCCCTTTGCGGTGAGGAGCCAAATTCGCTCCTTGTCTTGAGCTACAACGGTGCGGGGTGCTGACACGGCAAGAAAGCCAGGACTAAAGCCCTCCTGGCGGCCATTCAGTACAACCTTGCCCTTCTGGAGAAGAAGGGGCCCTCCCCCAAGCACTTGAGGGCGTTCACCCAACGGGTTTGAGCTCCGGGTGTTGATGGTCACTCCATCACCAACCCTCGCGGGGAGAGCGATTCCCCCACGGGCAACGATCAGGTCTCCCTTTAAGGGCAAAGGAACACCGCGAACGAGGGCAGCTTGGTCGTACACCGCATCGACGCGTCCTTCTCGGAGTGTCAAAGCCTGCTCTTCTCCACTGAGTGCGCGATACGTCGGGCCCCAGGCTCTGGTGTAGCGACTCAATCCCCGTTGTACATAGCCGCTGTTCAGCATCCCGAGAGGCCATCGCCGTCGTCCAGTCACGGTCATCTCCTGGATCAATTGCAGCCGTCCAAACATCAGGGGGCCGTTGCGGTCCCAGCCGATGGCACCTCGGTTGAGGATTGGGCCTGAAAGCCATGTGTTGTCGAGACGAACAGCTCCAAGGGGGAGTTGGCGAACCCTGTTAAAAAAACCTCCATTCACGGCCACAAGTGCTTTGGCAGGTTGCGCCAACTGATTGAGATAGCGCAAGCCGGGTTGGGCATGGCTGGGGGCAAGCGGGCGTAATAGCAGAGTTGAGGTGTTGTGTTGAACGCCCGCTCGGTAGAGCTGTAGGCGCTTGACGCCAACTTGAACCACGCGCTGATCGAGAACCAATCCGTTCTTGATCAGATCTTGCATCTCTGGGGCGAGTAGCGCCCTCTGAAATGCTTGGTATTGGCGCCGTCTTGCCGCAGGCTTCGTGGGGGTAACGCCGTCCAGGACGACCCGCCATGGTCCCTTAAGGGTCAAGGTTGAAAGCTTGCTGGCTTGGCCGAGCAGTTTCAGCCCGCCCAGCCCCTGTCGTGTTTGCAAGCCAATCCTGCGCAATTGGCCTTCCTGCCCTGGCGTTACCTTTATTTGCAGAAGAAGATCGTCGCCCTGGCGCTGAACGAGGGCAGGCCCGCTGAGGTCCATCACAAGACGATTCGCGCTGCTTCCTTTGCCTTGTCTGAGCGTTTTCAGTTGGGGTTGGGGAAGGTCCACCCTCAGAGTGTTTTTGGTTCGGCTGACTTGAACCCCGAGCGCGTTGAACCAGGGCAGCGCGTCGAGGGCGACTTCATCCCCGATGGTGCGTTGTTGCACACCGCTCAAAGGCAGTTGAAATCCATACCACTCGAGCCGTTCACCGCTGATCTCGGATTGACGTTGAAATCCCATCTGCCCAATAAGCAGATCAAGAGGCAGCCAGAGCCGCTTGGGTTGTGTTGCTCCTTGGCCCTGCCA
>NZ_JAKUHK010000199.1:0-3920 GCF_023630655.1 Synechococcus sp. MU1655
GGTGCAAGGCCAGCTCCAGGTCTTGCGCGACGTTGCTCTTCGGTTTTGGGCGATTTGCCGCTGAGCAACTTGTCGCGTCTGTTGCAGTGTCAGTTGGTGGATGTTTCTTTGCCCAAGCAAGCCGCACCTCATGCGTTGTCGGCTGTGATTGGCTTCAACAGTTTTGGCAGCTTGCTTTGGCCTGCCAACTCTCTTTCGAAAATCGTCAAAGTGCCTGTGTTGTTGACGGGCGGCACCCTTGACCTGATCACGCCACCGATCAGCGAACAGTTGGGTTTGTTGTTGGCGATGCCTGCCGATCCTTCCAGTCGAGTGGTGCTTGTGGAGGGAGCGAGTCATTTTTCCCCCGTGCGGGTGGAGGGGCAAAGACAAGGTGGACGGGGTGAGGATCTCTTTCAGCTGGGAGAAGAACTCGTGGGTGTTCAGCCGCTCCAGGTCCAAGCGCTCTTGGAGCAGGAGGTGGTGCAGTTTTTAGTGGAACAAGAACAGAGCAATGCTGAGCCCCGATCTACGGCCAAGACGCTGCATTTGAAGCTGGGCGAGCTTCACCTTCATCGGCTCGATCGAGAAGCGGCGTCAGCCTTGGTGCATCAGTAACGGATGCGTGGATCGAGCACTGCCACCAAGAGATCAACGGCCACGCTCACCATCACAACGAGGGCGGCAATGGCCACAACGATGCCTTGAACAACGGGATAGTCGCGTTGGTTGATGCTCTCTTGAAGGCGCATGGCAATGCCTGGCCAGGAGAAGGTCACTTCAATCAGCAGAGCTCCACCGATGAGCGATGCAACCGTGATGCCTGCAATGGTGAGTACGGGCAGCAGAGCATTGGGTAAGGCATGGCGCAGCACGACCTGCGTTTCGCTCAGTCCTCGGCTCCTTGCCGATTCCACATAATCCGATTTCAAGGTGCGGTTCAGATTCAGCCTTAGCGCGTTGGTGAACACTCCACTGAGCAGTAGGCCCAAGGTGCAGGCCGGAAGCACGAGGTGACGAATGGTTCCTTGGAGGGCCGACCAATTGCCGCTGATCACGCTGTCAAAGATCAGAAACCCGCTGCCCTCTGGGGGAATCAAGCTGGGAGGGAATCTGCCGCCAACGGGCAACCAGCCGAGCATGACCGCAAACACGAGCTGGATGAGCATGGCCGCCCAAAAGGGGGGTAACGCATAGGTGCCAATTCCGTAGAAGCGGCCTGCGAGGTCAAATTTCCCCTCGGGTCGTGCAATCCCGCTAAATCCCACCGCCAAGCCCAGAACGGCCGAGATGATTAAGGCTGTGATGCCCAATTCCAGGCTGGCTGGCAGCGTTTTACTGATGATCGAACGCACCGACTCGTTATTAATCAGGGCAACGCCTAAATCTCCATGAACGAGCCTGCTTAGAAAATCTAAATATTGATTCCAGAGCGATTGATCGAGGCCCAAGCTGCTCCGCAGGGCAGCTTTGGCCGCTTCTGGGGCCCTACTCCCAAGCACTGCATCCACCGGGTCCCCTGGGGCGACACGCAGAAGCAGAAACACCAGGCTGGCGATCAGCCAAAGCATCAGTGGAGCTAGTGCGAGTCGGGTTGCGCAGTAGCGAAAAAGCTCCCTTCCCCGTGCCATTAGCGTCGCTCTCCCAGTTGGGCCAAATCCACGAACCCGTTGCCATTAAAGATGGGAGGGTTCAAATGGATTTGAGCCCAGGCTTTTGGAGCCACAAACCAGACCGGAATGTAAGGCGCTCCTTGAGCGGCTATCGCATCCACGGTTGCCAGTTCTTGAAGTCGTGGAGCACCCTTCAGCATGTCGCTACGGGTCAAGGCCTCTTGCAGCCCTGGTGTGGTCCAGAACGTGCCGCCATCGACGGCTTCACCCTTCTCGCAGATGTTTCCTTTGGCGCGCTTGCAACTGAGCAATGGGGAGAGATAGGCCTCGGGATCTGGATAGGAGCCACTCCAGTCAAGAATCACCGCCTCGAACGAGCCCTCGCTGAGCTGTTTGTAGACCGTGGTCGACTCCACTCCATTGAGGGTCATTTGGACGCAATTGGGCAGATCGCGTTTCAGCTGAGCTTGCCAGGTGAGTGCCATTAAGCGATCGGAGGGCACGTTGGTGCGGAATGTGAAGGGCACTTGCAGTCGACGTCCTTTGCAGTACCCGGCCTGTTCAAACAACTTGCGGGCTGTGGCGAGGTTGTAGGCCGGCCAGGGTTCAGTTTTGCCTCCTCGCAAACTTGGTGGAATCAGCGAGCGCAATGGCTCTCTTTGCGAGTAGCTAACCCGGGTGCTGATCAGCCGGCGATCGAGGCTGTGGGCGAGTGCCCGACGCACGGTTTGACTTTGCAGCGGCGGGCTGTTGCTGCGCAGGGTCACGAAGGTGATGTTCATGGCAGGCCCTTTGCTCTCTTGAAGAAGCGTCTTGCCAGCCCGTTGGCTCAAGGCTCGTTTCTGATCTTCATCAATGGAGTTCGACAGCAGCACATCCACCTCTCCGCTGATGAGGGCTCCAAACAGTGCTGTGGAATTGCTGAGATTGATGAGGTCGAGTCCCACATTGTTCGGAGGGGCTCCCCAGTACTGACGGAATGGGAGGAGACGCTGTTGGGTGTTGCGAAAGCTGCTGAGGGTGTAAGGGCCCGTTCCAATAAACCGATCATTGAGAAATCGATCGGCATGGTTGGCGTAGGCCTTCGGAGATACGGGGGTGAGATAGGGCGATGTCAGCAGGCTTTCGATCGAGCTTGAGGGCTGCTTCAGGTGCAGACGGATCTCAAACGGGTTGGGCGTTTCAATGGCTGCGATGCGATTGCTCAACAAATAGCGCTGGGAGCCGATGCGTAGGAAGCGATTCAGACTGAAGGCCATCGCCTTCGCGTCAAAACGGCTGCCGTCGTGAAACAGCACATCCCGCCGCAGAGGGATGGTGATGCTGAGGCGGTCCAAACTGACCTCTGGCTTGGATGCAGCCAATTGGGGCTCAAAGTCTCCGTTGTTGCCTCGGATGTAGAGCGTGTCGCCGAGGGCACTCAGGACTTGTAACGCCCCTGTCGTACTGGCCAGTGCTGGATCAAGTGAGGAGATGCGCCCGGCGCTTGCCACCGTCAGGCGTTCGCTTTGGCGTTTGGGTTGGCAAGCGCTTTGGCTGCAGGCAACGGCCAAGATGATCAACACGCTGGCCTGAAGGCTGAAGCGACGGCGATCAGTCACGCAGCGATTCTTGAGATCAACCGCCATTCAACGTCCTAGAGGCTCTGACGTTGTTAGTCGACTTCTTCTGTAGGGCTTGAGATCTGTTCAAGAGCGACTTCAAACACGGGGCAACCATGGGGATCGAGAGGCCACTGGCGGATCCAACAACGGTCATGGTCGTCATCAATCCCAATGACTTGAAACGGACCTTCGCCTGAGCGGAGTTTGATGCAGTCACCCTGATGAAGCGTCATGACAGACCGAGAACTCTGCTGATCGCAGTGTGATCCGTAGGTCAGTGTCAGTTCGTTCGACATGGACGGTTGCCAGCACAAATCTGCAAATGCAGATTTGCTTTGTGATAGTTCTTACGATTTTGCCTCATCTTCGGGCTTGAACGCCGGGTGGAGGATGTGGGCCTCATCAAAGGCAGCCGAGATGGGCATCCAGGCTCAGGACCCCGGGCAGTGCATGAATAGCTTTGAGCGCTGCACTCATTTGCCCATTCCCGACAACGTGCGTGATTACAACGATTTCAGCTCCAGCATCACTGGCTTCGAGCTGAACGATCGATTGGATTGAGACGTTGTGGTCGCCGAAGCAGCTGCCAATCCGGCCGATGACGCCTGGTGCATTTTCTGTTTTGAAACGCACATAATTTCGTTGACTCGTTTGCTCCGTGTTCGCTAGATGGCAGGCGCGCCAGCTGGAGGCTGCCAGCAGAGGGTCCAAGTTTCCCTCTGCT
>NZ_JAKUHK010000200.1:0-3894 GCF_023630655.1 Synechococcus sp. MU1655
CCACCTGCTCTCTCCAGAGACAGCCGACACTCGCTTGAGGCAGGGGAATTTGGATGCGGGCACGGGGCTCGAAATGCTGCTGAACGATCTGCAAAACGATCAAGACAGCTTCACCATGCTCGAAGCGGCTGGGAGCCTCCATGAAGGCCTGATGTACGGCCTCAGCCTCGTACAACTCGCTCAGGGACTCAATGCTCCTGTGATCCTTGTGCATCTTTGGCAAGACAGTCGGAGTGTTGATGCCCTACTCGCAGCGCAGCATCAGCTCGGCGATCGACTAGCCGGTGTTGTTTTGAATGCAGTAACACCCGATGAAGTCGAAGAGTTGAACCAACATGTTGTGCCGGCTCTACAGGCGCTGGGATTGAAGGTCTTCGGGGTGATGCCCCGATCTCCCCTTCTGCGTAGCGTCACCGTTGGAGAGCTGGTGCGACGACTTGATGCAAGAGTGATTTGTTGCAAAGAACGCCTCGAACTCCTGGTTGAGACCCTGAGTATCGGAGCCATGAATGTGAATTCAGCGATGGAATTCTTCAGGCGGCGGCGCAACATGGCGGTGGTGACAGGAGCGGATCGCACCGATATTCAGCTCGCAGCACTGGAGGCCTCAACGCAGTGCCTCATCCTCACCGGAGCTGGAGAGCCTCTCCCCCAATTGGTGAATCGTGCCGATGAATTAGAGGTTCCACTTCTGAAGGTTGAGCACGACACCCTGGCCACCGTCGAAGTCATCGAACAGGCCTTTGGACACGTGCGACTCCACGAAACAGTGAAGGCCACCTACGCCTTCCGACTCGTTGAAGAGCACTGCCAGCTAAGCGAATTATTTCGTGCCGTTAGCTGACCGTTTTCGCAGCGTTCATTGGGTCACGCTTCTCTCAAGGGGCGCTGCTAGCGTTTGCAATCGCCTGTGGGATGTCATTGAGCCGCTCTCTTGATCTTCCTGCACTCGACAGGGTCGACACACTTGCCCAAGAACTTGCCCTACTTCAGGACAAGGGAAAACGGAGAATTGCCATTCTTGGCAGCCGCCACGTGCCGGTTGTCGCAATTCATCTAGTGGAGCTGATCTCTCGATCCTTGGCTCAGGAGGGGCATACGTTGCTCACCTCTGGATCCCAAGGTGTGAATGCAGCTGTAATTCGTGGGGTCTTAGCCGTAGATCGACAACGACTCACCGTGCTGCTCCCACAGAGCCTCGATCGCCAAGTGGGAGAAATTCGTGACCAACTTGATCAGGTTCTCCATCTCATCGAAAAACCTGAGCATGACGATCTGCCCTTACCCATCGCCAGCAGTCTCTGCAATCAAGAAATCATTAACCGTTGCGATCAATTGATTTGTTTCGCATTTCATGACAGTGAAACGCTGTTGGCCAGTTGTAGAACCGCAGAAGACATGGGAAAAGTTGTTAGCCTTCTGTATTTCGACTAATCAACTTCTATCAAGTCAGTAGATTGCCCCGGCAAAATGTGACCCACTCCCATGATTCGGATACGCGTATTGAAAGACAAGGGCGAGTTGATAGCAAACAATGGTGATACATAAGAGTTTCCAGAACCCAAGACTCCCAGCGAGGATCGATTGATTCGCCGGTCAAGCTGAGTGGAGAAGAGCCTTAAGGCCCTCCACATACAAAATGCCGGTACAAAAGAGCGCCGAAGCCCAGCACAAACCTCGCAAAGCTGCAATGTTGCCGACGTAGGCACCGATATAAATCAGACGGAGGATTGGCTGAATGAGCGCAACAATTACGGCGATTCCTGGCAAAGGCCCTGTTTGAAGAGCGGCTATGAGAGCCAACAACGCTGCGGGTGCATGCAAGCCAAAGGATTCAAAACTGTTTTGATGGGCCCAACTAGCCCGCTTACCCCAGGTGGGTAGACGATCAAACATCGCCCTCGGAGCATCCATGTCAGCCATGGTGAAGTCAGCCTGGGAGCGCGCCGCACCTAGAGGAATAATGCTGACAATCACAACGGCGCCTGCCAGCACAAGGGACCAGGCATAGGGAGCCGCTGGAGCCGCTATGAACAACGCAATTAAATTCATGAGCTAGTCAAAAGCAAATCCTTTCTAAACAGCAATCTTCTCGACTGTGATTGCGTTCAGCCATCCAAGCCTTCTCACCTCGGATGGTGACCGGCTTAAGAGATTTACCAGCCATCAACGAATCGAGTCAACACCTCAGCAAAGGCAACGAAGAAGATACCGAAAACGAGACAGATGACCCGCACGCAAAAGCGCCAGAACTGAAAACCCCGATGCAGCTACAATATAAAATAGCAAGTCAAATCAACAGCAATACCCTAACAAGGCATAGACCTCATGAGATATCATAAAATCAACCGAATAGCAGCACTGATTACTATTTAGCCTCATCAAACCTTGGAGAAATCATAATACAGCAGCATTGCTTTCATGAACCGCTCTTACCGTAACGAGAGCAACTCAAAGTTTTACTCTCTACACGCTCTTGAAATCGCTAAGGCGCATCCGAATCGCTGACATCAGATCCAGAGCCCACTTCATCGCTGAGGCTTTGCCCTGGACGCCAACCACTTGCCCAAATCTCTCTGCATTGACGATTGAGAGTGTCCCGAGTCAAACCCCATCCAGCAACAACTTTCTCCAAGTCTGTCTTGATGTCATCAGCCCCAGGAAACTCTCCATAACGCGTCGCAAGTCTTGCCGCTGAGGTCAGCTGGTCGGGCCCTGGAGCACCTTCAAAACCAAGCAAGGAATCCAAAACATCCCGATCCGACGCATAGAGCGGATGGGTTTGCTGAATGTCTTCTGCCATAAGTTTTGAGCCTGCAGGCAACGACGGAAGAAGGAATCAGACATCCCTGTAGACACTCAAGCGCATTGAGATCAACACAGGCAAGCCTTTACCAACCACCCCCCGAGACGGGATCGAAGGAATCAGAGCCAGGGAGCGCTATCAAATGACTGGATAAGCACTCCTGACCCCCCAAGCAATCAGAGCAGAGATACTGCCCCATACAAAAAGAGAGGCTGTAAACAAACGAAATCTGTTTTCATTCTTTGGAAGTACGCGATGGCGATCCATTTAATGAGGCCTTCAAACCCTTTACTGACAAAGCTCGACAATGATCACAACCATTTCACAGGGTTAGCTGACAATGATGCCAAAAGCAAACAGCGTGTCTAAATTGAAGGTAACGCTAAAACCACATGGGCTTCGACAAGGGCGATAAATTCATCGACGACGCCAAGCAACGCGCCCACGACGCCATTGGTGAATCCAACCCAAAACTCACATCTCTTGAAAAAGGGTTTTTGCACGCCATGAAGCGACGCCAGGCCCGCGAAAAGCATTCAAGGAAAGGAAGTTAAGCTTTTCCTCATAACTCAAAAGATTAGCGAGAACATCTCCTTAAAATTAGCAACAAACAAGAAACTCCTTATATTTTTGATTGGCGGCAAAATATCACAAATAACATTATCAATATTTTTGATACCCGTAGCCCTAAACCACGTCTTATCAATCAATAATTAACCCCTCTCTTCTCTATTAAGCTTCACTTGATTAGTGATTCAACCATCAATCATCTCTACTCAGGAAACAATTTGACGTGTCTCAGCCATGACGCCCCGACTGAGCTGGTATCCCAAGGGGAGATCTTTAGGCCAAACAGACTGCGGCAACTTGGACTTGAAGCGATCAAACACCATTGAGCAAATCTCGAACGCCTCAGATCCTTAAATTTCCATTACGATGTAAAACCGTTTAGGAACCAGATGCTGAGAACGATTGTTTCGCTGTTGTTCGCTGCTGTGATGTGGGTTCAAGTCCCTCAATGGTCAAACGATTGGTCGAAATGCGCTGTAGACGTCCCTGACACAGCTTGCCACTGGTACGTCGTTGCA
>NZ_JAKUHK010000201.1:0-3889 GCF_023630655.1 Synechococcus sp. MU1655
TTGCTGTAAGGAGCGGAGCCCCCGGGCTTCCGCATTGAGCATGGCTGGCGACGCCAGCTTGAGAAATAACGATCTCCCATCTGACAAGTCAGCACGCCAAGTCGAGGCACTACCAACAGGCTCGAGGGTCTTGCACTGGCAGCCCTGCAGCGGACCCCAATCGTTCTGCAACGCCTCAAGCAGTTGCGTTCGCATTCACGATCCTCCTCACTCAGCTGTCAGCATGACTCGATGCAAAAACGCGACGACGTAATCGTGGTCGGCGGGGGCATCGCTGGACTCACTGCAGCGGCCCTGCTGGCACGCGACGGTGTTTCAGTCACTCTTTTAGAGGCGCATTCTCAGCCGGGTGGTTGTGCAGGGACCTTCCGTCGCGGTGATTACACCTTTGATGTCGGAGCCACCCAAGTGGCAGGCCTCGAGCCTGGTGGCAGCCACGCCCGCATCTTTCAACATCTGGATCTGCCCTTACCTGAGGCCGAGCTGCTTGATCCAGGCTGCGTGGTCGACCTGGCCGATGGAACCACCCCAGTGCGCCTTTGGCACGCCCCCCTGCGCTGGCAGCAGGAACGACAACAGCAATTTCCAGGCAGCGAAAGGTTCTGGCAGCTCTGCAGTTTTCTGCACCGAAGCAATTGGCGATTTGCGGCTTCCGACCCTGTTTTACCGATTCGCAATGGCTGGGATTTCCAGCAAACGCTTGCTGCGATCAATCCAGGAAATCTGCTCAGCGCCCCTCTAAGTCTCTGCACAGTCACAGACCTTTTAACCCTGACTGGCTGCGGCAGTGATCAACGCCTGCGTCGCTTTCTCGATCTACAGCTCAGGCTCTACTCCCAACAACCCGCCGATCAAACCGCAGCGCTTTATGGAGCGACGGTGTTGCAAATGACCCAAGCCCCGCTGGGCCTCTGGCATCTTCATGGATCGATGCAGGTGCTGAGTGAACTGCTGGCGTCTGGGTTGAAGCGCGATGGAGGAAGCCTGCTTCTTCGTCACCGCGTGCAGCAGCTGCAACACAACTCCGATGGTTCGGGCTGGCAACTGCGCGTTGAAGGACCAGGCCGAAAGGAGCAGATCTTTCGAGCTGACGATGTCATCTGCTCGCTCCCTCCTCAGTGCCTCCCTGAACTCATGGCTCCTGAAGGCAGCGCTGACCAGAACCCCATGCCGGCGCCCTATCGCCAACATCTCAGGGAGCTCGAGGCTCCCAGTGGGGCCCTGGTGTTCTATGGCGCCATCGACAGGGACTCTCTACCGGACGATTGTCCAGGCCATTGCCAACGGGATGCAAGCGATCCTGGCTCAGTGTTTATCTCGATCAGCCGTGAGGGAGATGGCAGGGCGCCGAAAGGGCAAGCCACAGTGATTGCCAGTGTGTTTACAACCCCTAAGGGTTGGTTCTCAGGCTCAGAACCTGAATACCAAAGCAAAAAGAAAGCCTGTCAAGCCAAAATTCGCAAGGAAGTAGAAGCCGCCTTGAGCTTGTCTGACCACACCTGGCGACATCAGGAGTTAGCAACACCACGGGGCTTTCTCCGCTGGACCGGACGGCCCAATGGCATTGTCGGCGGTTTGGGGCAATCTCCCAGTCGTTTCGGCCCCTTTGGGCTGGCGAGCCGCACGCCGATGCCTGGGCTCTGGCTCTGTGGAGATTCCATTCATCCAGGTGAGGGAACAGCTGGCGTCACTCTGTCTGCCCTGATGGCCTGCAGACAGTTGCTAGCGCAACGCGGCCAAACCCTTCAGCTGCACAGTTGAAGCACCCAGCTATTCCGACAGGAACTGGGGTCGTAGCAACTGCGTTTTTTCCAGCTCTTGCTCAAGCTGAGCCCAATGCCCCTCAAGAATCGCTTCCTCGAGCTGCTCCAAACTCCAGCGATACGCTGCTAATGAGCGGAGCACAGCTTGCGTGTTGCGTGACGCCATTGCAGTCCCGAGAGCCGGGTTGCCGCCCCCCACACGGCTGGTGTCGGCAAAGCCACTCGATGCCAAAGTCCTCGCGAGATCGAGCACGGCAGGATCACGCTCTTCCCCTACCGCTCGCAACAGGGCAGCACTGACGATGACGGGCAGATGGGAGATCAGCGCCACAGCCTGATCATGACGGGCCGCATCAGCTGTCAGCCAATGGCTCCCGAGACGCACGGCCAGTTGATGAATCACTTCAAGCGCTGAAGAATCCGTCGTCGACTCAGGTGTCGACACCCAGGGACGATCACGAAAAAGTCCCGTCAGGCCGGCATCAACCCCTGCCTGAGCCGTTCCCGCCATGGGATGACTCCCCACAAAACGCGGATGAAGATCGCGCCAAACCGCCAGAACCTCTGCCTTAACAGAGCCCACGTCAGTGACCACCGCCTGCTCAGGAAGGGCCTTCAGCAGGCTCTCTGCTGGCGTCAGCAATGACTCCAATGGGAGGGCAAGGATGACCAGATCACAATCTTGAAGACAGCTGGGATCCGTACTGATCAATGAAGCAAGCCCTCTACTACGGGCTCTTTGGGCGGTGACTTCACGGTGAACCAGGCCATGCACCTCAACCCCTTGCTGGGTGAGGTCAAGAGCGATCGAACCGCCGATCAACCCCATGCCCACCACGCCAACACGATCGATCGACCACGGCTGCGGCCCTTGCCCCTGATCCATCGGATCGATTTCGCTCATTCGCCCATGTTGATCGATCGATCCGCCTGAACCAAACCAGTTCAGAGACCTGCTTAGGCTCCTCTGATGTTGGAAGTCCAAGCCCATCAGCAACTCAAGCAGCTTCTCCATCTCGAGGAGATGCCATGGGAGCACCATCTAACGCTCAGCCGCCTGATCGGTCGCAGCTTGCGCAGACAAGACCGCACCCGAATCCGATTATCTGCAGGAGAGCGGGATCGCTGGTGGCTGGGCTTGCTTGTTCCTCTTTGCCTGCAATCCCAAGACTGCGTGCTGGTGCTTGATGAACGCCAACGGCAACGCTTCCTTCAAGTCGAACTGCCTCGCCTTCGCCAAGGGGGGTTAAGGCTTGCCTGTTGGAGCGGCAGCACTGCTCCTCCCGGCTCGCAACTGTGGTTGCTCTCTCCCGCAGAACTGGTCAACGTTCACCGCCGCCGCGGCTTCAAACATTCGCATCAGTTGATTATTCCCGAAGCGGAATCGTTGGCGCACCATCTGCGTCAAGCGATGGAACTCAGCATCGAAACCCAGGATTGGGATCGGTTGCGTCAGGCCTACCCAACAGCAGGTCCTGCTCTCCTCGATCTCCACGAACGCCTCAGCCGCCAATTGTTCGCCGCCTCAAGCCGATCCACTTGCGACCTCCCAATTCCAAGCAGCGCGTTGGTGAGCCTGCGCGACTTAATCGGTCTGCTTGGTCCGGCACCAGAGCCCTGGGCTGAATTGCTAACCCTTCAGAGTTCGCAATGGGCCAGCTGGGCGCACCTCGACCAAAACCTGCTGCAATGGACCTGGACTCTTCAACCCTTGGAACCACTCCAACAGCTTCATTGTCTGCTGGAGCAACACCCCTGGATTCTTCTCCAAACGGATGGCGTACCCCTAGAGCGGAACAGGCGCACCGGTGAACGGTCGACGCAGTCAAGGGCCAAGGTTGACATCCAGCTCCACGATCGAATCCGTACGGAGCCGCTGCGCCTGTTTGCACCCAGGCGACAACCCTTGCCGAATACAGCGATCTATGCGGAGCATCTGCTTGATCAATGTCGACGCCTGATTCTTGGCCGGCGTGGACTGACCCTTGTGTTGCTGGACGATCGAGGGCTAAGGCAAAAACTCACCACCGAACTCGCCGGAGAATTTGGTAGCAGGGTGATTCATCAAGACACAGCGCCAGAAGTCAACGGAGTGATCTGCTGTAGTTGGGCGTGGTGGATGGAGC
>NZ_JAKUHK010000202.1:0-3841 GCF_023630655.1 Synechococcus sp. MU1655
AACGAATAACTGTATATAAAACAATAAGGAAATAAATTGGCCTGAGATCCAGATTGTTGGCAATCCACGAAAGTGCCTTTTTGATTTTTCTTTGACTCATCGTATGTGCAGATAATTCTATTGGATCAGCGAATGGCTAACGATTTGCATGGCTTGCTGCTTTCCTTATGAATTTTGAGGAGGTGGTCCACCAAAAATAGAACCAGGAAGATATTCCGAGAAACTTCACTCCTTCCTCGAAAATCTGTATTGTTTCGTATTTAACTGGCAGGATGTCGACGAGATCGCGTTGGAACTTGTCGGTCAATACAGAAAAAGCCAATAGAGTTGCGGCAAGGATAAATATTTCTCCCCCGTTTTTGATCAGCTGCTCGCGGAATCTGAAAACAATAAGGAAGGCGAATATTGCGTAAACTACATACAGGAATGTTTGGCCAATGTATCTATCGTGCAATAAGAACATGTCGTCTATGCAGAGTATGAATGAAAACCAGCCCCCGCAAAGCAATAGCTCTTTTAATTTGTGCTGGCTATTTGTTGGTGTGCCGTATGCAGTAAACAGCGCGATCGCAGCTGTTGCGATCCAGAGGAGGTATCCCAAGTTTGAAATCAGACCGATGCCCAGCGCGGAATCACACGTTTGAGCGAGGTCTCTGATCACCAGAATCCCTTTGATACCTGCCATGGCGCTAAGATTGATGGCCAGCGCATAGACAATCAGGCTTGGAATGACGGCGACGATGATCGCTTTGAGCAGGTTGTGGCCCTTTGTGCGCGCCATCGTCAACTTTCATTCGAATGAAGCATTATGCCTCTCCGCCCGATGGCTATCAGTGTGGACCCTTCAACTGCAGTCAATACTTAATAGGATCACTCGGTTTGTAGCATTTTGGGTTCTCGTTTGTCCTGTTGGGGATGTGCGTAGGAGTTGCATCTGGGGTTAGTATTTAGAGGGCTGCCGGATGTTTCCGCTTTTTCTCTGATGGATTCCTGTTTCAACTCAATTGGTGCTGTGTGTTGAGCCCTTTGCGTCTCTGTTTGTCTCATCAATCAATTCACTGAAGTTCTTGCCTGTTTCTCGTCTTCTTTGTTTGTTAATAGATTGTTTTGGAGAAGTGTCTTGGCTAAAATTTTTTAAGTTGGGGCCTTTTCTTTTGCCTCTGTTTCACTCTAAAGGGTTTCCTGTCGCTGATTTGTGGGTGAAAGCCATCGATTCATTCGCGATCGTTTTGGTTGTTGTTTCTCGATGTCTGTCTTCGCTTTGATTGTGTGAATTGTTTTATCGCGGGTATTTTGCTGAAGCCGGAAAACGCAAGCTGTTTATGTATCGCAGAATACCAATTGCTCTTTTGAGCTTTGTGCGTGCGTGCCTGTGCGAGTGTGTTCGCGTCAATACACAACCGGCAGTCTTGGTATAAAAAATCACATCCCTGCTTCATTTTTGTCTGATCGAATACATTCCATCGTCTTTTCTGTCACAGCAATATTCAATGAGGGGGAGTCATTTACATATTTTTGTATTGACGCAAGCCGTCAAGATCCTCAATTTTGGTGTGAGGCCGAAATGAAACTTTTCCATCAACTGCTGGTGGCTCCAGCTGCCTTGGGCCTTTTGGCGCCTGTGGCTGCAAACGCCACTGAGCTCAACATCAATGGTGTGTCTGACTACGCCGCTTCTGGCGAGCAAGTCACCAGCATCACTCAGTTTTCCGACGTTTACCCAACCGACTGGGCTTATCAGGCTCTGAGCAACCTGATTGAGCGCTACGGCTGTGTGGCTGGTTACCCCAACGGCACCTACCGCGGTAACAGGGCGATGACCCGCTTTGAAGCGGCTGCTCTGTTGAACGCCTGTCTCGACCGCGTCACCGAAGTGACCGACGAGCTCAAGCGCCTGATGAAGGAGTTCGAAAAGGAACTCGCCATTCTCAAGGGCCGTGTTGACGGTTTGGAAGCTCGCGTTGGCGAACTGGAAGCCACTCAGTTCTCCACCACCACCAAACTGAAAGGTCAAGCCACCTTCGTGATCGGAGCTAACAGCTTCGGTGGTGACGCAAGGCAGGGTCTTGCTGACGTAGCAGGAATTGTCAATTCCAATGGAATTGTTGGCGAAAAGCGTGCTGATGCAGCTGCGGCTCAGAATGGTGCTACCACTTTTAACTACGACCTCCGTCTTTTCCTAGATACCAGCTTCACTGGTAAGGATTTGCTCCGCACGATGTTGCGTGCTGGCAACTTTGGTAATTCCGCATTTGGCGGAGGCGGCTATGTCGGCCTCGACGCCATGGAGACTGCTTTCGAAGAGCCTTCAGGTGCGAACAGCGTTGGCGTGAACCGTCTCTGGTATCAGTTCCCAATCGGTAGCAATTTCACTGCAACCGTTGGTGGTGTCGTTCGTCAGGACGACATGCTGGCTGTTTGGCCAAGTGCTTATCCAACAGACACTGTTCTTGACTTCTTCACCTACGCAGGTGCGCCTCAGACATACAACCTCGCTCTTGGGGCTGGTGCAGGTTTGAGCTGGGCGTATGACGACTTCAGTATCAGCGCTAACTATGTGAGCGGCAACGGAAGTAACAGCACTCCTGGTGTTGCTGACACGAATGCTTTCCTCAGAGATTCAAGTGACTGCGGTGGCATCGCCACAGATTGTGCAGCATCTAGCGGCACAGTGCAGATTGCTTATGCTCCTGAAAACTGGGGTTTAGCTGCTGCGTATAACTACGCATCAGGTAATAACGGTATCGGTATTTATTCCGGTAATGGCACCCCTACTGCCAACCTTTTCAGCTCTCTCGGCACTACTAATTCTTTTGGCTTGAGTGCTTGGTGGACGCCTGAAGAAGCCGGTTGGATTCCTAGCATCAGTGCTGGTTGGGGTTACAACTCTGTTGACATCTCAAACGCTGATTTCGGCGGTGGTTTGGGCTCAATTGATGGTGCTACATCACAATCTTGGTACGTAGGTCTGCAATGGGCTGATGCCTTCATGAAGGGCAATACCCTTGGCATGGCGGTTGGTCAGCCAACCTTCGTAACAAGTTGGGATAACGACTCCTTCATCAATGACGGAAGTGACTTTGTTGCTGATGGCAACTATGCATGGGAGTGGTGGTATCAGTTCCAAGTCACAGATAACATTTCTGTGACTCCAGCTCTGTACTACTTGAGCCGCCCACTCGGATACGCGACCAACAATCTTGAAGGCGATTCAGACGGCACCTTCAACAACTTTGGTGGACTTGTGAAGACCACCTTCAAGTTCTGATCGGTTAAAAGTTAATCCCTCGTGAGAGGGATTCTCTGCAATTTAGCGATTCAACTTTGAGCCCCTTATGTGCAATCGCATGTAAGGGGTTTTTTTATTGCTTTGATGTTTCTCCTGCTTGGATGATAAATAGTGATGGATTAGTAGTTGTTGAGTTCTTCGAATGCCTGCTCTGCTTTTGGAAAGGTGTGGAGCTGGTTCAACGCCTGCACCAGTAGAACAACTGTCACTCTCGGTCGTTGTGGCTTTGGTGCTCCAAGAATTGGCTGAGAAGGTTATTGGCGCTGAAAGTAAAAGGCTTGAGAAGTGCCGACGGGCTTAGCTGTTTGATGTGTGCCATTGCCTCATCTGGCATGCGTGTTGTTTGTTTTACGTTGTGGCTGTATCAATTTACACACGACGCCACGCGTCTCGATACCTCAATTTTTTGGTGTGAGGACCGAAAATGAAACTTTTCCATCAACTGCTGGTGGCCCCAGCTGCCCTGGGCCTTTTGGCACCTATGGCTGCGACCGCCACTGAGCTCAACATCAATGGTGTGTCTGACTACGCCGCCACTGGCGAGCAAGTCAC
>NZ_JAKUHK010000203.1:0-3809 GCF_023630655.1 Synechococcus sp. MU1655
TTCCTTGATGCGTTCATGGATATGGCACAAAAGCCTGTTGCAAGAGTTGGTACGGACGGCCCTGTTGATCCCTTACGTCCTGATTTCAGCGGGTTTGTGTTCAAGCTTCAAGCCAATATGGATCCACGTCATCGAGATCGTGTTGCTTTTGTTCGTGTTTGTAGTGGCCGTTTTGAAAAAGATATGTCTGTGCGTCATGCCCGCACTGGCCGCACCATTCGTCTTTCGCGTCCTCAGAAATTATTTGGGCAAGATAGGGCTGTTGTTGAAGATGCCTATCCCGGTGATGTGATTGGATTGAATAATCCTGGAATGTTCTCTATTGGAGATACTCTTTACACTGGTACAAAGGTCGAATACGAGGGTATTCCTTGCTTTAGTCCCGAAATCTTTAGTTGGTTGCGCAATCCCAATCCTTCTGTATTCAAAAACTTTCGCAAAGGAGTGAACGAGCTTCGTGAGGAGGGTGCAGTTCAAATTCTCTATGACACAGACGAAAGTAAGCGTGATCCCATCCTTGCCGCGGTTGGACAGTTGCAGTTGGAAGTTGTGCAGCACCGCTTAGAAAATGAGTATGGCGTTGATACGCGTCTGGAGCCCCTTGGTTTTCAGGTCGCACGCTGGGTGACTGGTGGTTGGTCTGCCCTGGAAGATGTGGGTCGTATTTTTAATTGCAAGACAGTGCGCGATGCATGGAATCGCCCCGTTTTGTTGTTCAAAAACGAATGGAATTTGAACCAACTGATGGAGGAGCATCCTGCGCTTGTTCTCAGTAACGTCGCGCCTGTTGTGAGCGGTGTGGAGCCGATCAGTCTTTGAGTTGCGATTGCAACCCTTCGTTCACTCGCAACATTGCTTCACGTTCGCCAGACTGGATCAATGGATCTGTTTGCGCTGAGTCACGTCTGGCTGTTACGTCCATGTTCGGACGGCGGCACGGAGTATGTGTGCTTTCGTCCCGCTCAAGATCGTGTTGAGGTGGTTGAGGGATACCACCTTCCGCCCCAAATGCCTTTGATCAAACGCAGAAAATGGCTTCACAGCGCTGAAGTGCCCCATTGCAAACGGCAACTTGAAAAGCTTCAAGGCTTTAAGCACGGGCAACCTCTGTTTTGATTCAATTCAGCTCACCCGATTGTGCGCTCAGCTCGATACGATCAATACAGATTGAACTGAATGAATGGCGTCAGGGGTTGATCTCGGCTCGAGCTCAGAGTCCCAGGATCCTTATGAAATGCTTGGAATTTCTGCTGATTCAGGGTTTGAGGAGGTTCAACAGGCGCGTGAAACCTCTCTGAAGGCAGCTGGCGACGATCCAATGGCGAGGGCTCGCATCGAAACTGCCTATGACGCAGTGCTGATGGGACGCTTGCGAGAACGGCAGTCAGGAACCATTAGTTCTGCTGCCGTGACCGCTTCCCGCCTTGAAAGCCAAAGTGCATCAACGTCTTCAGGTACTCCTGCCAATACGTCTGCTCTTTTAACCAGAATTCGCAACCTCTCTCTTCCAAGTCCCAGGTTGAGCTCTGCCGGTTTTCTTCCAAGTCTGAGTTTGGTGGAAGGCCAGGGATTGCTGGTGAGACTGATCGCTGGAGGCATTGGTCTGTTGCTGCTTCTTGCGGCTCCAACAGCGGTCGATTTAGTGCTGGCTCTCTCCACAATTGGCTTGTTCATCTCTCAGGTCAAACGGGGTCGAAGACCATTGGGTGCCTTGGGCTGGAGTTTGGCTCTCGTCGCCTTAGGGCTGGTTCTGGGCGCGGTGATCGGTGCCTTGGTCTCGACCCAAGCAGGATTGTCTGTGAATCCGATTCTCTTTGAAGCATTGCCAGCCTATTTAGTTCTGGTTGCTGGCATATTGCTTCTGCTCTGAGTGATGGATTCATAGGCTATCGATGAGATCTGATAATTCTTTTTCATCAAGTTTGTAAACCTCACTGCAGAAGTGGCAGGTGAGTTCAGCCCCTTTGTCTTCTTTGAGCATCGTGTTGAGCTCCTTTTTGCCAAATAATCTCAGGGCGTTGATGCTTCGTTCTCTGCTGCAGGGGCATGAGAATTGGATCGGTTGTAACGGTTCTCCAGCGGGAATTGGTTGAGGATCTAAATCTGGAAAAACATCTTTGAGCAGATTCTCAAGATGATCCTGATTATCAAGTAGATGCTTGCTGAAGTTGTGGATTTCGCGACAACGCTCCTCTAGTAAAGCAACCAGAGCTGGTTCTTCTGCTGCTTTGGGCAGCACCTGTACTAATAGTCCACCACTACATTCAAGGCCTTCTTGACTGATCGTTTCGCCTACAAATACGCCTGAGGGTGTTTGTTCAGAATGCAGTAAATACGATGCAACATCCTCTCCAATCCCTCCACGAACCAATTCAACAGTGCTGCTGAATGGCTCTCCCTTTCCTTCGTCCCTCACAACATGAAGGTAGCCCGTACCTGCAGCGGCATTGAAATCAAAGCTGTAGTGACCTGCTTCATCTTCGATTGGATCTAATTCCAGTTTTGGGTTCCCTACATACCCGCGTACCCGACCATCTCTGCCTGCATCGACAAACAAACCACCGATAGGTCCATCGGAGCCAATGCGTAAGTTCACACGGCCGTGACGCACCTTCATTGAGCTGGCTAACAAGAGCCCAGCGCTCATGGCACGCCCGAGCATCACCGTTGTCAAATAGGACAGGCGATGCCTCCGTCTCGCTTCGCGTGCGGCCTCGGTGGTGATCACCGCTACAAGCCTGATGCCTCCGCCAGCTGCCGTGGCCCGGACAAGGCAGTCACCCATGGCATTTGCGCATCACAGCGGCAATGGTGACAGAGCGTGGAGACGTCCCTCTCTCAGGTTCCAATGGTGTCCGCTCCACCCCTCAAAGAGATCCGGTTCATGGGTTACAACAATGAGCAGTCGATCCTTGGAGAGATCTTGAAGCAGTTCGAGCACTTCGGAGCGAACGGACCAATCAAGACCAGCGGTTGGTTCATCCAATAGCAGCACTTCAGGGCGGCGCAATAGCTGCACGGCTAGGGCAAGGCGTCGTTGTTGTCCTCCGCTTAAACGTTCTGGTGCCTGTCGCAGATCCACATCACCGAGGCCGACTCGCCTAATCACAGTGCTTCGCTGCTCACTCGTGAGCCTTTTGTGGCCAAGTTTTAACTCCTGAGATACGTTCAATCCCAGAAAATGACGTTCAGGAAACTGAAACACCACGCCACATAGCCATCGCCTTTGACGTCTCGTGAGTGCTTCTTGTTTCCAGAAAATCGAGCCTTTCTGTTCTCCTGCTAAGCCACTGATCACTTCAAGCAGGCTTGTTTTTCCACTGCCGCTATTGCCTGAGATCAGCACTGGTATGCCTGGCGAGGCTTTGAGGTTGATCTCGTCCAGGACCACGCGTTCTGACGTCGCCGGCCGGAATCGAATGTTGTTGACTTCCAGCATGCGACTCTGTTGCTTCTGTTGATGGCAGTGCTGTGATCAGCATGATTGATCATGATCGTGGCCGATCTCTTTTGAGATAGCGATGATGCGAGGGTCTCCAATAGGCCATGCACGTTCGTTTCCGAGAGGTTGATCCGTTTAATTGCTGGGTGTGGCTTCGATTTAGTGAAATTCCCAGTCAAGGGGAGCGAAATTACGTGGATGGCATCTTTGACAGCTGGTATGTCATTGGTCGGCTCGGTGGCTTCAATGCCGAGAACCTTCAGGTGCATGAAGAAGCAGAGGACCTGAGCTTCATGAGTTACGACAATGACGAGGCCTCCTCATCGATGCCGGCCTTGATGCACAACATGGGGCAGCTCGAATATCA
>NZ_JAKUHK010000204.1:0-3808 GCF_023630655.1 Synechococcus sp. MU1655
AGTGAGTTCTAGGGCTTCAGGTCGTTGACGCCAGGTGGTGTAGCCCTCGGGATCCTTGATCGCCCGCTCATCGGCGGTCAGTCCGCTCCAGGGCTCAAGATCAATCTCCAGCAGTCCGTCATCCAGGACGGGGGATAGACCGTCTTGCCGCACGCTCAGAATTCCGGCTGTGGTGGCGGCAGCACGTTGAAGAGGTGAGCTGTAGGCCGCATCAATCGGCACGTCGGCCAAGGCCATGCCTAGGCGACGCGCTTGGTCTTCGCCAGTCGTAGTGAGTATTGAAAGATCATTACGCCCCTGGATGCGGCGCTCAACGTTGAAGCTGCTCAGGCCGTGGCGGACCAGGAGGAGACGCAGTGACACCGCAACAAGGGGGAAAGGCGCGGTCATCGTATGGGCGCATGGTCGAATTACACGCCGAAATGGTCAAAATCGGTTGTTGGCAGCCCTTCGCCGGAGAGAATTGGTTGCAGTCGCCCATCGTCTGTTGACCAGCCCGCTGAACGGACGTTCAAACGTAGTGCCCAAGTGGAAAGTCCTTTTGGCTGTCGTTTCGATGGTGCTGGCTTGCAGCGTTTGGTTCCTCGGCTTGATGGATAGCCTCGGGCGACCCTCCGTGGCTCCCGCGTTGTCTTTGGAGCAGCAAGAGCTGGCGTTGTTGGCCGACCCGGCGTTGACGCCAACGCTCAAACCTCTGCTTGTTGGCCAAGATCCAGCCAAGAGCTTGCTTGAAACACTCAGAGAGACCCCTCTTGACAGCCTCAGTGATCGCCAAACGCTCTTATATGCATCGTTAGAAAACGACCCAGGGCGTCGCAAGACCCTTCTGGAGACTCCACTCCAGCTCCCAAACCTTCGGACGCTTCAGGAGACCCTGGCCACCGAGCCCCTTCCCCGCGACCTCTCCTCTGAGGATCAAGACCTGTTAACTGAGAACAGTCCTGATCCCTTAACCCGGCGTCTGGTCTGTGAAGCACTGGGAGGGTCCCAGGCTGCTTGTGTGGAAAGCTCAGCTGCCAAGGCCGCGGCCCGACGTCTTGTTCTCAGTGAGCTCATGCCGCTCGGAGCGTTGTTGTTGGGATCTCTTCTGCTGGTTCGGCAGCTTTGGTTGCTTTTTCGCCGAAAGCAGTCCGCCTGGCCTGAGCTGCAATCCGCTCCCCTTGGCTTGGTTGACATGGTGCTGCTGATCGCTGGCGGTTTTGTGGTGCTGGGTGAGGTGTTGGTCCCCCTTCTTGTAACGCCTCTCTCAGCCTTGGTGGCTCGGAGCATTGCGGCGCCGCTCAGCCAGTCGGTGGTTGTGCTGATTGGCTATTGCGCTTTAGCGACGCCACCGCTGCTCATTCTCAAAAGTCAGCTGGATGGTCTGGATCAACGTTTGATGCCTGTAGGCGGTTGGCTGCAGTGGCGGGTTCGCCCCTGGTGGTCAGCTCTGTTTCAGGGAGGTCGCGCCTGGTTGATGGTGATGCCACCTGTGGTGTTGACCGGTTGGCTGATGAGTCAAGTCATCGGCGATCAAGGAGGCAGTAATCCATTGCTGGAAATGGTGCTGAACGGCAGAGATCCGTTGGCCTTGATCTTGCTTGCCATTACAGCGGTTGTGTTAGCCCCACTGTTCGAAGAAACCGTATTCCGTGGGGTGTTGTTGCCGGTTTTAGGGCGTTCGTTCGGGCGGGGTTTGAGCGTGTTTGGTAGCGCCCTCGTGTTTGCGGTTGCTCACCTCAGCATTGGTGAATTACTTCCTTTGTTGGTTCTTGGTTTGGGATTGGCATTGCTGCGTTTGAGCAGTGGTCGTCTTCTTCCTTGTGTGGTGATGCATGCTCTCTGGAATGGTGTCACCTTCCTGAATCTTGTCTTGCTCGGAACTTGAGCCAATTTCCCTGATGGTGTAAGACATTTCAGCCTTGCGGGAGGACCATACGGGTGGTTCACTGGCGCATCAACCTATTCGCTCAAAGTGGTCGCGGTTCCCCAAACTCAACCTGCTCCACAGGAACACGCATCAGCCACTGGTGCTTTCGAGCTCATCCAGGGCTCACTATCCGCTAAGCGTGTTGCACGCCGCTCTCCCCTGCTTGCTGGCCTTCATCGTGCGGCTGATGGCAGTTTGATTGGTGTTTTCACAGCCGTGCTGGCTCTCAGTGGCCTCACTCTTCACTGGCAATACCGCTGGACGGTCGCTTTTGAACGCTTGGAGGACACACGAGGAGTGGGCCATCGACTGACGGAGTCCACAGCCATGTTGGAGCGTTATCTCCTCGATCGAACCCAGGCGCCAAAGTCGATGGTTCCGACGACCGCAGAAAAATTGTTATATCTCGAACGTCCCACTGAGGCTGAATCCGGCGGATCCCATGATCACTTGGCTTTCATTGGCTCCTTGATGGATCGTTCAATTCATCACGGGTATTAAAAAGATGCCAGCCAACCGGCAAGGCTCGACCTCTAGGTCTCGTCGTGAACGACGACGGGTGATTCGTCTTGAGCCGGTGCCCGCCGGTCGAATGAAAATGGTGTTTGTCCTGCTGTGTGCAGGCTTATTGGGATTGGTCGGGCGTATGGCCTGGCTACAGATTTTTCAAGCCCCTGAGTTGGAGGCGCGGGCCCGTGTGGTGCAAACGCAGCGCACCAAACCCCTGGGCAGCCGTCGGCCGATTGTCGATCGCAACGGCAGACTCGTGGCCTTGGACGAGGAGCGCTACCGACTCTGGGCCCATCCTCGTTACTTCAACTTTCCTGGCGACGAGCCAACACTCATTCGTGATCGTCAGGAGGTTGCGGCACGCCTGTCTCCCGTGTTGGCCCTTTCCACTCGCGAGCTCAACAAAAGAATGGGAGACAGCTCGTCTGGCATCAAGTTGGCAGAGGGCGTCGATCCTGAAACGGCAACAACAGTTCGTTCCCTAGGAATCAGTGGCATCGATCTCGAGCCCTATCCCTACCGCGTTTATCCGCAGGGATCTCTTTTTGCCAATGTCGTTGGTTTCCTCAATCAAGAGCGTCAGCCCCAGGCAGGCCTTGAGCAAAGTCGTCATGAAGACCTGCAGCGCCATGAACAGGCCCGTAGTCTTCGTCGCGGAGCAGACGGAACGCCATTGCCAGACAACCTGGCCCCTGGGGTGTTTTTCGGGGATGACCTGAGATTGCAGCTCACCTTGGATGCTCGCTTGCAGGAGCTTGCTGCAAAGGCGCTGACGGCACAGGTCAAAACCTGGAAAGCCAAAAAGGGAGTGGCAATCGTGATGGATGTCATCAATGGCGAATTAATGGCGCTCGCCTCAACGCCGACGTATGACGCGAATCGTTATTGGGACTTCAAGCCAGAGCGTTTTCGGGAATGGTCCGTTCAAGATCTATACGAACCGGGGTCGACTTTTAAACCGATCAATTTGGCCTTAGCGCTGCAAGAAGGTGTGATCCAACCCAATGAGAAGGTTTACGACAGTGGGGCCCTCACCATTGGTGGTTGGCCGATTCGCAACCACGACCGGAAGGGCAATGGCGTCGTCGATTTCGCAACTGTGCTTCAGGTATCGAGCAATGTCGGCATGGTCCAGGCGATGCGCAAAATGCGTCCCTCTCATTACTGGGACTGGTTGAACCGACTTGGGCTTGATGCGAAGCCGGATACAGACCTCCCCGGTGCGGTGGCTGGCCAGTTAAAGACCAAGGAACAATTCACCAATCAGCCCATCGAGCCAGCAACCGCAGCATTCGGTCAAGGCTTCTCACTCACGCCTCTCAAGCTTGTTCAACTCCACGCTCTGATCGCCAATGGCGGGAGGCTTGTGAGCCCTCACATAACCCGGGG
>NZ_JAKUHK010000205.1:0-3798 GCF_023630655.1 Synechococcus sp. MU1655
CTTGGGCTAGGAGGGATGCCGTTGTCATGGGTGTCTCCGAGAGGGACCTGATCGGTCTATGTCCGCATCGCTTGGCCTGGAAGAGGGGCCACCCGTATCCAGGAGTTCGGTTTCAGGCTCTTCCCAGATGGTTGGCACGGGAGCATATAGGGATGTTGGTTGGCATTCAAAAGCTCTCCAATTCCAGATCCGTCATGGGCTTGACAACTGGCGCAGGCACCCTAAAAAAGTGCCTAGCAGTGCAGGAGTACTAGTGAGTGCTGATCGTTCTCTCCAGGGTCGAAGTCAGTTTGCTGGCCAGGCTGCTTCCGCAGCCCTGAGAGTAAGTGCTGGCGACTTTGTCATTGTGCAGGCGGTCCACCAGGATGCACCCAAGGCTGATGGCAATTGGTGGATGGGACAGGTGCTGGGCTGTGATGGAGGCTTCAGGGATCCGATGGTGAACACAATGCTTCAAGTCTCAGATGTCGACGATGGCTTCATTCATTGGGTGAACGGTGATGAGGTCAAGCACATTGTCCGATCGCTGGATGGTCTGCAGCTTGGCTCCCATGAGTGCTATCAATGGTCAAAGGGCTATTAAATCAATAGAAGATAAACGCCTGATCTGAATCTCAACTTGTTTGAAAGGATGGACAATTCGTCCACGCTGCATTGATGTCTTATCGCTTCTATGAAGCCTAATCTTCTCTTGTTGATGGGGAATGATGATGTCTGTTACTCCCTTTGATGTAGCTTCCCAGGTTCAATGACTCTTGATTGACAGGCTTGGTCTAGAGAGCCTTGGATTTTCTTCATCCATTTCTTGTGTTCAAGATTCTGAACGTAAACTTGTCATTCGGTCGACACTCGAGCCGATGACCTCTACGACGAAGGCTTCTCTGGCATCGTGATCGATGGCAGGCGTGAGTCGAAACAAGAATGCATTCACCCAGGCTGTTTCCTTGTTATTAATTTCGTGGCCCCGGTCAATAAAGCCTGGCTTTTTCCGAAAGAGATGCAGAAGTATCTCCAACACGTCTTGGGACGAGAGGTCCTCCGGATCGATGAAAGGCAAATTCTCCCTGATGTCCATCAAGGAAATGGAAGCCGAATAATCAAAGTCCTCTGGGATCACTGCAGATGTCGATAGGTTTCTTCTCAAATGATCGTAGCGATCGCTCCTTGTCTTCCTCTGATTCAATGCCGTATCTCCAAGGCCTTTCAGCAACTAGAACTATTTTTTGTTAATGACCTTCCAACCCAAATATCCTGCACCGCCAAGAAAAATGATCGGAAGGATTGCTTTGATGAACCCCAGGGCAACCCAAACCACCAAGATGCCAACACCTAATCCAATCCCGGTCTTCTTAACCATCGATTGACTTTCGTCCGTCATCATTTCCCATTTGGGTAGGGGCATGGGTTGATCTGCTGTGTCAACTCGTTATGCCTCAGACTGCATGCTTTGTCACGTTTTTCTGCTGTTGCGTGAGCAGATGCTCTTCCAGTTGATGGCTGATCTTAGTCGTAGCCTTCATGGGTGTCTTCAGAAGCCAGATGCAAGCATTATGAAACCAAATTGACATTGAGCAATCAAGCGATTTGAGGGGAGGATCCAGAAATTAGGCCATTGAGTGTTTGCTTAGCCTGCTGCGCGATTGAATCCAAATGTAGAGGTTGAATGCGCCTCGATCTCATAGCGCATTCGTGAAATAGCCTCTCTTGCAAAGGCCTTCTCGTTTTCCTGTGCTGTGATGATTTCTTTGGTGATCTTGCGAAGTCTTTCAATGTCATCGCAAGCATCAATATCTCTAAAAGCTGCTTCGAGTTGGAACTTTTGTTCGATTGATAAACGGTGATTAGTCATTGGTGTTTTCAGCGTTCAGCGCAATCTATTGAGTTTTGATCTGTGGCTGCTGTTCGGTTAGAGGTACGGTCCTGTTCTTCCAAGTGTTGTCCTGGATCGAGAGGTAAGCCTTCCTCTGTGTTAGAGCCTGGAGCGGAGGCACAGGAGGGCTCGACCATGCGAAGCTAAATTGAGGTCGTCCTCCGAAACTCAAAAATCTTTACTTTGCTAGGAGACTCGAACTGATATGGATGTTGAGTTAAACGGGACAACGATCCATCTCGATCGCCCTAGTGATAAAGCAGTTGTTCAACGCGTAGCGGCTCATATCCAACGGCGTATTGTCGAAGACGATTGGAGGCCATATGCCTCCAAGACTGATGCTTTAGCTGCTTGGGAAAAACTTGGAGGGATTCGCCTGAAAGTCCTGAAAGCTTTGAACTTGGTCGATTAGGTGATCCCTCCGCGTGCATCATTCATCGCTTTCTGGTGGATGTCTCATGCTTTGTTCAGTTGTCGTCATGAGAGAGCGAGATGATATTGGAAAAGGAGGGAAGTCATGATTTGTCCTCGCTATGGGTCTTCTGTCTGTGGCCCCAAATGTTGCTTAGCAACAGTCGAAATCTTTTCGACTTACACGCATAGTGAACCTAGTTTTATGAGCTTTTGTCCAGTTGCTTCCCGCTTGAGCGAGTGGATCGTCGATGACGAAGCTCTGAATCGTTCAGCCATCAAAATTTGATGTTGGCTGAATGTTCGATCAGCAGTCGCTAGATCAACGTTAGGGGCGTCTCATTCCAGCTCAAAGGGAATGGAGTCTTCACGCACGCCATTCCTAATCTCGTGGGTTTTGGTTCTGATAGCAATGCGCCATTGCACCGATGTGCTTTTCGCTCGCCTGCGCCACACTTGCTGTATCGAGATCGGAGGAGCCATGACGGCCGATACTCCACCTGAGCAGATCAAAGAAGCAGCCTGACTACTTGGCCCCTGCTCCAACAGTTTTCTCACCCAACGGTGAGGTCCGTCCTTCGGCAGGCAATCTCTTGAGAGCCACGTCGATCGACACTCCATCTGCACCGAAACAGGTGCCCTAAGGAGTTCAACCACTCACCACTTAGGAACCAGGCCCCAGGCGCCACACGCCAGACGCTTCGCACTCCTCTTTCAGTTCACTGTTGTCGTTTCGAGGTTCACGCTTCTCCGATACACATTCACTGAAGATTGGTTAGCGATATGCACAAACGAGCGAGCTAGGCCGTCTCTTCCATCCGGGAGGGGCGGCCTCTCTTCTTCTGGTTGCTTTTTTCGTTTCCGTTTCACGACAGACCTTGATGCCAGAGCTTGGCTTGAGCCAGAACAAAGGCATCGAGGACTTTTGATGAGCCCAAACTGGATTCAAGCAGCCGGTATTGGCAGCTTTTTAGCAGCTATTTCTGCTGTCTTTATCACGGCCGTGTTTGTCGTTGGCTAAGGGTTAAGGCCCGAACGCTTACCACTTGGTCAGAATGGCCTGAAGCACATGGTTGCGTTGGGCTAGCTGCTTTGGGGTCGATTGAGATTGTGCCGTCTACGGTTGGTCAGCTCGATCTTTGCTTTACAGTCAATGCGATGATGGCAGACCTCAATGACTTGGGAATACACGCAATTGCGTTTTGTTCCGAAAGGAAAGTCGTGGACTGGAGAAATCGAGGAACTTTGGCTTGATGAAAAGCAGTTGATTTCTCGAAGACATCCTCAGCATGATGTCACTTTGGTGGGCTTGATGAACGAGCTTGGACAGCAAGGTTGGGAACTGATTACCTATGCCCAGCCCTTCACTGGGTATCACGGTGGTTGTTATACGTTTAAACGTAAATCTTAATGGCTGAGGATGTGAAAAAACCGACTTAAATAAAACTTTGCGAGAGCAAAACTTCCTTATTTGAGTAATATGTTTGATTCAGCTGATATTCGTTGTTTTGATATTT
>NZ_JAKUHK010000206.1:0-3798 GCF_023630655.1 Synechococcus sp. MU1655
CGCTTCGTGCAAGCCGGTTCTGAAGTTTCAGCTCTCCTGGGTCGCATGCCTTCAGCTGTGGGCTACCAACCCACCTTGGGAACAGACGTGGGTGCTCTTCAGGAGCGTGTTGCTTCCACTCTGGAAGGATCCATCACCTCAATTCAGGCCGTTTACGTTCCTGCTGACGATTTAACCGATCCGGCACCTGCCACGACCTTCGCTCACCTCGACGCCACAACGGTTCTGAACCGTGCCTTGGCTTCTAAAGGGATCTACCCCGCTGTGGATCCTCTTGATTCCACAAGCACCATGCTTCAGCCAGCAGTGGTGGGTGACGAGCACTACCGCACAGCACGTGCGGTTCAATCGACGCTGCAGCGTTACAAGGAGCTCCAGGACATCATCGCCATTCTTGGTTTGGATGAACTGTCTGAAGACGACCGCCAGACTGTGGATCGTGCTCGCAAAATCGAGAAGTTCCTTTCCCAGCCCTTCTTCGTTGCCGAAATCTTCACCGGCATGCCTGGCAAGTACGTGAAACTGGAAGACACAATTAGTGGCTTCAATCAAATTCTTGCTGGCGATCTTGACAACCTTCCAGAGCAGTCTTTCTATCTGGTCGGCAACATCGACGAAGTCAAAGCCAAAGCCGAGAAGATCGCGGCTGAATCCAAGTGATTGTCATCGGGGCGCTTGCGCCCCGAGCATGACCACCAACTCGCTTTCCCACTCTCCGCAGCCTTCTTTCCATGTCCCTCACCCTCCGCGTTCTGGCACCAGACCAGAGCGTGTTCGATGGTTCGGCCGATGAGGTGATCCTTCCCAGCACCACCGGTCAAGTCGGCATTCTTCCAGGCCACGTCTCCTTACTTGCAGCGCTCGACGTTGGAGTTCTAAGAGTGCGTACCAACAGCAATTGGCAATCCATTGCCCTAATGGGTGGATTCGCTGAAGTTGAGTCCGATGATGTCACCGTTTTGGTGAATTCAGCTGAACTCGGCGTCAACATCGATTCCACATCAGCTGAAAGCGATCTTTCTGCTGCGCGAACTGCCGTCACCAAGCTTGAAGGTCAGCCTTCCACTCCTGAAAAAGTCAAAGCGCAGCAACTTTTTCAACGGGCCAGAGCTCGTGCCCAGGCAAGCAAGTCAACTTAAGGCTGTTAACAAAAACGCAACGATCGATTGCAAACAATCGCCCCCTTCAAGGGGGCTTTTTTTATGACTTGAAATTTTCTCCAGAAGCAAAAAGGTCAACCTGCAAAATCGTCAAAGCATTAAAAAGCCCCGTCGCAACGGGGCTAAAAGCTTGGCCATCCGACAGACAACCAAAACCTTGATTCGATCAGGCGGTGCCGCAGAAAGTAACGTCTGGGAACTTGAGCTTCGCTTCATCAAGGCTCTTGCCCTTGCCTTCTTCTTGCCAGTAGTTGATGACTTCTGTGGCCTTATTCAACACTTCAACACGCTCGTTATCGGTAATCCAACTCTTACCTTCCAACTCACTCTTGAGCGTTTCCCAAGCATCTTCACGAGGCCAGAAGAAATAGGCCGTCAGCGGACTCGGCCCACCACCGACAATCTGATCAACAGCCAAAGCCACGTTGTCAGGCAGCCACAGGATCTTCAACAAGAAGCGTCCTTCATCGGCTTTTGGGGTATAGCCAGAAGGAACTCCATCCGCATCGATGGTGGCAGAAGCAAGTGCTGCACTGCCACCGCGCATCACTGGACGGCCTTCCTTCGGCTCTTGCTTCTGATCTGAAGCCTCACCCTGGGGAGCTGCTTCACCCGCGGGTGTTGCGTCGGCCTGGGGTGCTGGATCAGCTGCTGCTGCCTCTGTTGCGACCTCCTGGTCGACGGCAGCGCCTTCGGAAACCGTCATGTTGTCAGGGCTCAAGGATGAAGGACAAAGATCTAACCTATCAGTAGTCGCAACTCCCTCCTCAATGAGTTTGCGTCTGCTGCTCGACAGTGCCAACCCTGAGGATTGGCAAGACTGGTGGCAAACTGGGCTTTTCACCGGAATCACCACCAATCCAACGCTGTTGCGCCGCGCCAAGCGGGCCTGCAACGTTCAAAGCCTGAAGGAGCTCAGTACAACAGCGCTGGAACTTGGAGTGAGGGAACTGCATTTACAAGCTTGGGGAGCCAATGCAAATGCTCTCGAAGCATGCGCCAATGAGCTTGCATCCATAGCACCAGGAATCGTCATCGTGAAGCTGCCCGTAACCCGTGCAGGCCTGCTCGCGGCTCGCCCTCTGATCAGTCGTGGCATTCAGATCACCTTCACCGCCTGCTACGACGCAGCCCAGGTCTTGCTGGCAGACGCACTGAGCGCGAACTACATCGCCCCGTACCTAGGTCGCATTAACGATCAAGGGCGAGATGGCCATCACGAACTGCTGAAAATGCAACGGGCACTGCATGCGGTGGCATCAAACACTCGCTTGCTAGTCGCGAGCCTTCGCAGCCCCAGCGAGCTGGTTGACCTAGCCGCCGGCGGCTGCGACACCTTCACAATCAGCCCGGAAATCGCTAGCGCCCTACTGCAAAACCCTCACACAACAGCCGCTGCCGAGCAATTCGAACGCGATGCGACAAATCCCTAATTTCGAGGCAATGGATAACCCCCGTCCAAGTGATACCCCTGCACCGCGGAGTTTGCTGCTTTTCGACATCGACGGAGTCATCCGGGACGTAGGCGGCAGCTATCGAAGGGCGATTGTCGAAACGGTCAATCACTACAGCGGCTGGCGCCCCGAATCAGCGACGATCGATTCGCTGAAGGCTGAGGGCTGCTGGAACAACGATTGGAAAGCCTCGCTGGAACTGCTACGGCGTAGGGGCATTGGCCAGCAGCATCAGGCGTCACTACCGGCATTCGAGGACCTGGTGGAGATATTCAACAGCTTTTATTTCGGAGGCGACCCAGAAGGCGATCCTTCGTCCTGGAGAGGGTTTATCCGCGATGAGCCTTTGCTTGTCAATCCAGAGTTCTTTGAGACTCTCGATCAAAAAGGCTGCAGATGGGGATTTGTGAGTGGTGCAGAACCACCCTCGGCTCGTTTCGTGTTGGAGACGCGACTGGGTCTGGTACACCCCCCACTGATCGCGATGGGTGATGCACCCGACAAACCAGATCCCGAAGGACTGATCAGGCTGGCAAGCACCCTTGTGGGTTCCAGGCTCGGTTCCGACGCACCACTGATCTCCTATC
The DNA here is from genome assembly GCF_023630655.1 of Synechococcus sp. MU1655. Classification (NCBI taxonomy): domain Bacteria; kingdom Bacillati; phylum Cyanobacteriota; class Cyanophyceae; order Synechococcales; family Synechococcaceae; genus Synechococcus; species Synechococcus sp. MU1655. The sequence goes on from NZ_JAKUHK010000206.1 coordinate 3,202, forward strand.
TCGGCGACACCGTGGCGGACGTCAAAACAGTGACCCGAGCCAGGGAGCAGGTCCCGCAGCAACGTTGGATGAGTTTGGCCGTAGTTCCGCCCCACCTTCAAAGCCCAGAGCAATCTGAGGCGCGAGCGCACTACGAAGCGAACTTGCGAGCTGCAGGAGCAGAGGTGATCTTCACCGACACCCAGGCGGCACTCAACTGGGATCCCAATCAGATTTGATGCGCAAAGAATGGCCCTTGATTCTTGGATTGGTCATTCTGATCGGCCTCCAAACCACCCATCTGCTGGATTGGCTCTTGCTGCAATCGGCAACGGTCGTCTTAAGCGGATTAGGAGGTCTCAGCCTCTTGATTTTGCTGCTGGCGAGGCGGATTGCCAGCCAAGCCGATCAACTCGCTGAAAGGCTTGGTGAACCGATTGGGACGCTTGTGCTGACAGGTTCCGTGATTTTGATCGAACTGGCTCTCGTCACCAGCACCATGTTGAGCGGAGAAAGCAATCCCACGTTGGCGAGGGATTCGATGTTCTCGGTGTTGATGATTGTGCTCACTGGGGTGAAAGGAATCACCTTGATTTTGGCGTCACGATTTCAAACATC
>NZ_JAKUHK010000207.1:0-3765 GCF_023630655.1 Synechococcus sp. MU1655
CCAAAACGGGGAAGTTTCCGCTTGGGGATCAAAGACGGCTCAATCATGAGCGAAATCGATAAGAAGCAACAGTTTGAAGCGGCAAGGGCAGCTCATGCGAGCGAACGAATCATTCATCGCTGAGGAGACCCTGCTCCTGCAGATTCTCAACCGCAGCCGGGTCAAGGACTTGCTCCTCGGCAAGCTCGTTATCGGCATCTGGACGGGTAAAGGCAGCAAAGTTGCTGGCCTCTGCCTCAATCCCATGGCGGCTGCGAGTGGCCTCTAAATCTGCGGCGCTGGGATCGTCCAACAAAGCCGTCGATTTAGAGGCAGGGGCTGCCGGCATATCAACGGTGTAATCAGGGCGAAGATTCTGCATACGGCGGTATCCAGCAGGATCCTCCGAGAGGATATCGGGATGAGGACCGGCTTCCGCTCTCAACTCCTCTTCAAAACCACTGAAGCCCGTACCTGCAGGAATCAAGCGACCGATAATCACGTTTTCCTTGAGACCACGCAACCAATCGCTCTTGCCCTCAATCGCTGCTTCGGTAAGCACACGTGTGGTTTCTTGGAAGGAGGCCGCTGAGATGAAGCTGTCAGTGTTGAGCGATGCCTTGGTGATACCAAGCAAAACTGGTGTGAATTCCGCAGGCGCTCCACCCGTGATCGACATCGCCTGATTGGTGTTTTCCACCTGGCGAAGTTCGATCAACTCTCCGGGGAGAAGCGTGGTGTCACCGGCATCCTCGATCCGAACTTTGCTGGTCATCTGACGAACAATCACCTCGATGTGCTTGTCGTGAATCGACACTCCCTGCGACTTGTAAACGTTCTGGACTTCAGTCACAAGACGATGCTGAAGCTTCGCAATCGCTTCCTGAGCCGCATCCATTAAGGGCTTGCGGCTGCGCAGGTCTTCAAAGAAGCACTCAAGCAACTCATGGGGATTGATAGGCCCGTCTGTCAGAAGTTCGCCAGCATTCACCTGTTGACCATCACTCACCATCACGTTCCGACCAAGAAGAATCGGGTATTCAGCGATCGCATCGTCGGATTCGATCACGGTCACCGTGGTGAACTCATCGTCTTCACCCTGTTTGATTTCAACGGTTCCTGGTTTTTTGCACAGGATCGCAGACTCACGGGGACGTCTTGCCTCTAGCAACTCCTCAATACGAGGTAGACCCTGAACAATGTCTCCTGTTTTCTGGCGTTCAAAGACCAGAAGAGCCAAGCCATCACCGCGCTGGACAAGATCTCCGTCGCGAACATGCAACAGCGAGTCGGGCGAAATCATGTAAGGGCGCCCCAAACGCATCGTGACGGAGTTAGCGCTCACCTGCTCAACCTCACCGCAACAATCAGAGGGCTGCCCCTGAGCCAGCTCTTCGCCGTCGACCACACGCTGTCCAACGGTGACGATTGGGGCTCCAGAGGTGTTGATCGTGATTGTGTCTTCAGGCCTTTCAACGATCAAGCGACGCACGGGCTCATCTTCTGTGGCTTCTGGCATCTCAGCCACACCAGCCTGCTTACAGAGAATCTGCGTGGTTGCAACAACATCACCGGCCTTAATGGACTGTCCGTCCTCCACCTGTAGTTCGGTGTGAGTGGAGCCATGGCTGGAGTCTGAGATGGTGTCACGACGCACCAAAATGCTTTCCAGAATCACAAGCTGGAGACGCTCAATCGTTTTAGCCCTCTTATCAGGAACCGCTTCCACATCAACAGTCATCTGTGGAGTGGTGTCGAATGTTTCCAACATCAATTGAGTTCGCAGTAACTCAACGCCCTCAACCGATTTGACCAATTCGTTGTCTTTGAAAGCCAATCGTTGTGTCGCCTTAATCCCTAGATGGGGTCCATTGGGCTGTTTGACATGACCCAAATCAGGAAGCTGGGCCTCATTTGGAATCGTGTACTCCTCGATAGGACGGAGCAGTAGGCCGGTGCCCTCAGGAGTTTCAACCGCCTGCACAAACACCATCGCGTCGGAGCTGATGCCCTTTGCGATCGCTTCGCCGGGGTTAACCATGACGCCATCGCCCTGGAAACGCTCGAGCGCCTTCTTCTCCGTGCAGAGATGGAAACTACCGCTGCGAACAATAATCTCGCGAAGAATATCGTTCTTCTGAGTGACACTCACGATGCCTGCAGTCTGGCTGAAGATATCCTTCACCACTTCGGTTCCGGCTTCAATCCATTGACCATCAGTGATCATCAACAACGAAATATCTTTGTTGATTTCATGGGTTTCCTGAGGAATCCACAACAGGGTGCCGCCCTTATTGACCTCGTAACCATTTTTGGCAGATCGAGCCTTCTTAATCGCAAGCCCAGGAGCAAATTTGACCAATCCACCGGTTTGCGTTCGGAAGCGATCGTCAGCAAGCTCGGCAATCACTTCAGCATTACCAATTTTGCTTCCAGGAATGGTGTTAAGGCGATAACGCGTCCCATCCTTAGCTTCAAGGTTCCAAATCTCACCTGCGTGGGATGATTCGCCGAGAAGTTTGAAATCGCGAAGCGTCATGGAGGTGGTAACAATCTGCACCTCACGCGAATCCCCCAAGGCTTCGCGCAAGCGAATGGCACCGCCATACTCGCTGGCCTGACTGGCTTCAGCCAACACCTGAGCCTCGATGACGGACCCGCCAGACGACACAACAGGGCGCGCGTTTGGCGGCAAGTTGTACACATCACCGGCAAGAACCCACATCCGGCCAAGACGCTGAGCTTTGTGGGTGATGTTGCCCTGCCTGTCAGTCACCTCGCGGGGCTGAATGGTGGGGTCATAGCTGACCTGACCAGCCAGGTCGCAGATCACATCCTTAGTTGCTTTCTCAACGCTCTTCTGCACGGCACCAGCCGCAATGGTTGCCACTGTCACGTCAGAGGCAATCTTTTGACCATCATCAACAAACAGAAGTGAACCATTCGTGATTTCGATCTTCTGTGGCTTGCCACTTCCACTGGGCTTAATCGTGAGCGAAAAGTCCACATCTGACTGCTGTGCATTCACACCATGCGGTGTGCGATAAGGACGCACTTTCGCTTTCGATCCAAATTCAACAGTGCCTTCAAATTTTGAGCGCACCACTCCACTCTCAGCAGTTGACACACCACCGGTGTGGAACGTTCTCATGGTGAGCTGGGTACCAGGCTCGCCAATGGATTGAGCGGCGATGATTCCAACCGCTTCGCCCAAATCAACCAACTGATTATGGGCAAGGGCCCAGCCATAGCACTTGCGGCATACGGAACGATTCGCTTCACAGGTGAGCGGAGAACGAACCATCAGAGCGGAGACACCAGCAGCTTCAAAGCGTTTAGAGAGGGGTGGATCGATTTCCCTGTTGCGCTCAGCGATCACCTCACCATCAGCTCCAAGCACCTGATCAGCGGTCAATCGTCCAACCAGACGATTACCAAAACGACCGTCCTCCGCCTTAACCATGATCGAGCGCATGGTCCCGCAGTCGTCCTCACGAACAATCACATCTTGGGCGACGTCCACCAAACGGCGGGTGAGGTAGCCGGAGTCAGCCGTACGCAGTGCGGTATCCACCAATCCCTTACGGGCGCCGTAGGAAGAGATCACGTACTCCGTGACCGTGAGCCCCTCTCGGAAATTGGTGCGGATCGGAAGGTCAATGATCTCCCCTTGAGGGTTCGCCATCAAACCGCGCATGCCCACCAGCTGACGGACTTGGGACATATTGCCCCGAGCCCCAGAGTTGGCCATCATCCAAACCGAGTTGAGTGGATCGTTGTCGTTGA
>NZ_JAKUHK010000208.1:0-3715 GCF_023630655.1 Synechococcus sp. MU1655
CTGCAACCTGGTCGTTCACGTCGGTTCCCAGAAAGATGATTCTCTCTCTGAGCAAACGGGAATAAATATCAAAGGAGCGTTCACCACGCCCAGATTGCTCAACCACAGTGGGAACCCCAGGAGAGGCATACGTGGTGTGAGCGGAGACGGGAAGGGTTCCCCGCCAGCGGTTTTCGATCGGGTGGTGGCTGCTTGCGTTGATCACGCGGCGGCGAGCGGGGGGACAGATGAATGCAATCTATGGGCGCCGATCAGGCATCGGCGGCCTTCGGCTTGTCCTTGTCAGGGGCCTTTTCGCTCACGGTGCTGTTTTCTTCAAGCCAGCCGAGAAGTTTTTCTTGGAGTAGATCCTCGATGACGGCTTGACGGAGACGGTTGGGGTCGATGTCACGCTCACCGGAGAGTTCAGCTTTGACCTCCTTTACTTTGGCGTCAATCTCTGGGTCCTCAATCTTGAGGCTTTCTGCTTCCGCCAGGGCTGAGAGGGCAAGACTGCGGCGCAAACGCTCCTCTGCTTCTGGGCGTGAGGTCTCCATCAAGTTGCGGACCAGCTCAGGAGTGAAGAGGGATTTCACATCCATTCCCTGTTGAGAGAATTGAGCGGCGGTTTGTTCCACCAGGTTGCGGACTTCCTGTTGAACCAGGGTTTCGGGCAGCTCCACCTCAAGTTGCTCGACGAGAGCTGAGAGCAGGGCATCGCGTCGATTGCTAGTGGTACGGCGCTCAGCGTCATCCTTTAAACGCTTCTCAAGGTCGGTGCGGAGCTCGGCCAAAGTTTCCTGCTCGCTGGCTTGCTTGGCAAAGTCGTCATCCAGGTCGGGAAGTTCTCTGGTCTTGAGATCCTTCAGTTCGATCTCGAAGCTGGCCTTGCGTCCGCGCGCATCTTCTTTGGGGTAGTCCTCAGGAAAATTGCAGGCCACTGTTTTGCTGTCACCAATGGCCATCCCCACAACGCCTTCAATGAAGCCGGGGATCATGCGGCCATGCTCGAGGTCCACATCCATCGATTCGGAGCTGCCGCCTTCGATCTCGCTGCCGTCGTCGCTGTAAGTGCCCTTAAAACCCACCACAGCGATATCGCCTTCTGCAGCCTTGCGACCCTCGACAGGGACCACAGTGGCGAGCTGACGGCGTGACTGCTCGAGCATTTCATCCACTTTTGCAGCATCGAAGCTGACGCTCTCCGCTTCTGCTTTCAGGCCCTTGGTGGCCTTCAGGGTTGGGGTGGGAGCCACATCGGATTCAAAGGTGACGGAAAGGGGTTTCCCAGGTTCAAAAGACTCCAGCAGGGCTTCGTAGCCGCCATCGACTTCGGGTTGGCCTAAGGCTTCAATCGTTTCTTGCTTGATCGTGTCCCGCCAGATGGCGTCCACAAGGTTTTCGAGAGCGGTCGCGCGAATGCGTAGTCCGCCAAGTTGTTGTATGAGAACGGAGCGAGGCACCTTGCCTTTGCGGAATCCAGGCAAATTCACGCTGCGACTGAGCTGTGAGATCGCCGCCTCGTAACTAGCTTGACTGCGTTCGGCTGGAATCGCTACTTCAACGGCCAGACGGCTGCCGGGGCGGGCTGTGGAGGTGACCTTCAGGCTGGCGGCACTCATCGGCGGCGTTTAAGAGCAGACGCATCACCTTAATTAAGTGTGAGTCCTTTGCCATCCGCGTAAGGTGGTTGGAACGCTTTAGCAACTCCCTGCGGCGTCACAACGCAGGGATCGATGCAGTGAGTGGCTTGTAGCCACGGCTTACACCAGATTTTGTTCCAGTTTCATTCGTTTGATCTCCGCCGCTCCATTCCCTAACCGACCCCTAACCGTTGCTGTCCTGGGTGCCAGTGGTGCCGTGGGTCAAGAGCTTCTCCAGCTCCTTGAGGAGCGGAATTTTCCTGTCGCTGAACTGCGCCTTTTGGCTTCCGCCCGGTCTGCTGGGAGTCGCTGCTCTTGGAAGGGGCAGGAGCTCATCGTTCAAGAGACCACAGCCACAGCCTTCCAAGGAGTTGACTTGGTGCTTGCCTCGGCCGGTGGATCGGTCTCCAAGGCTTGGCGCGAAGCGATCGTGTCGTCGGGAGCTGTGATGGTTGATAACTCCAGCGCGTTTCGCATGGAAGATGGTGTGCCTCTTGTCGTGCCCGAGGTCAATCCAGAGGCAGCGCAGCAGCACCAGGGCGTGATTGCAAATCCCAACTGCACCACAATTTTGCTGAGCTTGGCGTTGGCGCCGCTGGCGTTGCGCCGACCTTTGCGTCGCGTGGTGGTGAGCACCTATCAATCGGCCAGTGGTGCTGGTGCCCGCGCCATGGATGAGCTTCGCGAGCTCTCCCAGGTGGTGCTTGATGGAGGCACCCCCAACAGTGAGGTGTTGCCCCATTCGCTTGCGTTCAATCTTTTTTTGCATAATTCTCCGCTGCAGCCAAATGGCTACTGCGAAGAGGAGCTGAAGATGGTGAATGAAACCCGAAAGATCATGGGATTACCTGATTTGCGTTTCACTGCAACATGCGTGCGGGTCCCTGTGTTGCGCGCTCACTCAGAAGCGGTCAATGTGGAATTTCATGAGCCGTTCTCCGTTGAGGAGGCCCGTTCACTTCTGGCTGCAGCTCCCGGTGTTGAGTTACTCGACGATTCCGCCCACAACCGATTCCCAATGCCCACCGATGTAACCGGTCGAGACCCGGTCATGGTGGGGCGGATTCGTCAGGACATCAGTGAGCCGAATGCTCTTGAGTTTTGGCTTTGTGGTGATCAGATTCGCAAAGGTGCTGCTTTGAATGCCATTCAAATTGCCGAACTGCTTCTTCCTTCTGTTTGATTTATATGAGTCCTGCTGCTGAACTTTCTCCGACTCCGTTTGGCCGTTTGTTAACGGCCATGGTGACCCCCTTCGATGCTGAGGGCCGCGTGGATTTGGCTTTGGCAGGTCGTTTGGCCCGTCATCTTGTCGAGGAAGGTTCCGATGGGCTAGTCGTTTGTGGCACCACGGGTGAATCTCCAACCCTGAGCTGGCAGGAGCAAGTCAAGATGCTGGAGGTGGTCCGTCAAGCCGTTGGACCTGGCGTCAAGGTGCTTGCGGGTACGGGCAGCAACAGCACGAGTGAGGCGGTGAATGCCACGCGGGAAGCGGCGGCCTCAGGTGCTGATGGTGCCCTTGTGGTTGTGCCTTACTACAACAAGCCTCCACAAGAGGGTTTGGAAGCGCATTTCCGAGCGATTGCGACGGCGGCTCCAGAGCTACCTCTGATGCTTTACAACGTGCCTGGACGCACTGGCACGAGTTTGGCTCCAGCCACGGCGGCTGAGCTGATGAATTGCGCCAATGTGGTGAGCTTTAAGGCGGCCAGCGGTTCCATTGAAGAAGTCACCGAGCTGCGGTTGGCCTGTGGACCTCGCCTTGCCGTCTACAGCGGTGATGACGGCTTGCTCTTGCCGATGTTGTCCGCTGGTGCTGTTGGTGTGGTGAGTGTGGCCAGCCATGTTGTTGGCAGGCGTTTGCGCCACATGATTGATGCTTACCTCAGCGGTCAGAACGCTGTTGCTCTTGGTCAACACGAGCAGTTAACGCCGCTCTTCCAGGCCCTCTTTGCAACCTCTAACCCCATCCCTGTGAAAGCTGCTCTTGAGCTGAGTGGATGGCCCGTAGGTGCTCCTCGTCTTCCTTTATTGCCCCTTAATTCAGCCATGCGCGATTCCTTAGCCGACCTTCTCACTGCCCTGCGTCAGAC
>NZ_JAKUHK010000209.1:0-3667 GCF_023630655.1 Synechococcus sp. MU1655
TCGGTTCCTGCTGGCATTGAATTGATGCCGATGGCTCCGTTTTTAATCTGGACCACGGCTGGCAGCTTGATCTGGACGCTGTTGCTGACCATCGCCGGGATGGTGCTTGGTGAGGGCTACAGCAACGTTGAGGTCTGGATCGACCCCGTCTCCAAAGTGATCAAGGTGGGCCTGGTGATTGCCGTTTTGGCTGGTGGGATTTGGCTTGCCCTCAGGATTTGGCGTCGCCGCCAGTCCGCCGATTAACCAGCTTGAGGCTTACCAGCGACCGGTTGGTGTGATCCCCTCCCAACGCTGGGAGTAGCCGGTCGCCATGGTTGATTGATTTAGAAAGGAACCTCTTCGTCGCTGGGGCTTCCTCCACCAAACCCGCCGGAACCCGCTTCGCTGTCACGCTTGGAGCCCAGAAGTTCGAGGCGATCAACCCGAACGACAGGCTTGCTGCGTTCTTCGCCGCTATTGCGATCTGTCCAGCGATCCAATTTGAAGCTGCCGATGATGCCGAGGAGTGATCCTTTTTTGACGTAATCAGCGGCAACCTGGGCCTGTTTTCCCCAGATCTCAAGGTTGAACCAATCCGGCTCGTCGTCGCGGCTGCGGCGATTCACGGCAATGGTCAGGTTGGCCACCATGCTTCCTGATTCGAAGTAGCGAACTTCAGGGTCTCGGCCAGCCCGGCCGACCAGCGTTACGGAATTGACACTCATGAAGGTTTGGTTTTGCGTGGATTAATGATGCGCCACGGTTGTCGTAGCTGCTTTTAAGGAGTTCCACCCTCAGCGCCGGATGTATCAGCCGGTGCATGACACCCCACCTAAGATTCTGCGACTTGTGCCATAGCCAGTGCTTTTTCGTCGATTTCAGCTTTCCCGTGACATCGGTATCGACCTCGGCACTGCCAATACGCTTATTTATGTCTCCGGCAAGGGGATTGTGTTGCAAGAGCCTTCAGTGGTGGCGATTGATCTCGAGCGGGGGGTGCCCCTGGCGGTCGGAGATGAAGCGAAGCTGATGTTGGGCCGTACGCCAGGGAACATTCGTGCGGTGCGGCCCCTGCGTGATGGCGTGATCGCTGATTTTGATGCTGCAGAGCAGATGCTCAAAAGCTTCATTCAAAAAGGCAACGAGGGCCGCGGAATCGTTGCCCCACGCTTGGTGGTGGGGATCCCCAGCGGTGTGACGGGTGTGGAGCGCCGCGCCGTACGTGAGGCAGGCCTAGCCGGTGCCAGAGAAGTGCATCTCATCGACGAGCCCGTGGCCGCGGCGATTGGTGCTGGTTTGCCGGTGACGGAGCCAGTCGGCACGATGATTGTGGATATTGGGGGTGGAACCACCGAAGTGGCGGTGCTCAGCCTCGGAGGCACCGTCCTGAGTGAATCGGTTCGAGTGGCCGGTGATGAAATCAGCGATTCGATCGGTGTCCATCTCAAAAAGGTTCACAACCTGGTGGTGGGCGAGCGCACCGCCGAAGACATCAAGATTCGAATCGGTTCCGCATTCCCAGACAACGACTTCGATCAGACGGTGATGGATGTGCGTGGCTTGCACCTCCTGTCAGGGTTGCCGCGCACGATTCAGCTCCAGGCGGGTGACCTTCGCGAGGCCATCGCTGAGCCCCTCAACGTGATTGTTGAGGCGGTGAAGCGCACACTCGAACGCACCCCTCCTGAGCTGGCAGCAGACATCGTTGATCGCGGAATCATGCTTGCTGGCGGTGGGGCCCTGGTGAGGGGGATTAGTGACCTGATCAGCCATGAAACGGGGATCTTCACCCACGTTGCGGAAGATCCGCTCCTCTGCGTGGTGAATGGCTGCGGTCAGGTGCTGGAGGATTACAAGCGCCTGCAACGTGTGCTGGATACCCCTGAATTCGTTCGTTCTGCTACGAGCCTCTAATTCCAATGGGCTCCTCGCCGTGGCCGCAGGGAACGCGTTCCCGGAGCCTGAAACGAATCTGGCCTTGGCTCGTTCTTCTCGGCGTGTTGGGGATGGTGCGTTGGAGCAAGGGCGCAGGCTTTGTTGATGCCTATGCCTTTCTGACGCGTCCATTTTGGCCTGGTTCAGCTCAGAAACAGTGGATCCAGTCAGCGCAGCAGCAGAACGCTGCCACGCGTTTGCAGCTGCTCGAGGTGGATAACGCCCGTTTGAGGGGGTTGCTTGCGCTGGATCGTCAAGGTGCCAACAACGCGATTTCAGCTGCTGTGATCTCCAGAACGCCTGCGGGATGGTGGCAACAGATCGTGCTGGGAAAGGGGACTCTGGATGGCATCCAACAAGGTGATGCAGTGATCGGTCCAGGTGGATTGATTGGCCGGGTTCAAAGTGCCACGCCTGCCACAAGCCTTGTGCGTTTGCTCACCGCCCCCGGGAGTCGAGTTGGGGTTTGGGTGCCACGGACCCGTCAACATGCCCTGCTGGTGGGCATGGGAACGTCCCGCCCCGAATTGAAATTCATCGATCGAGATGTGAAGGTGCGACCCGGCGATCTAGTGAGCACCTCCCCAGCCAGCACCCTGCTGCCTGCGAACCTTCCGGTGGCCGTGGTGCAGTCCTTGAACTCCAGGGCGGTGCCGGCTCCAACGGCTTTGGTTCAGTTGATTGCGCCTCCGGATGCGATCGATTGGGTCCAGGTGAGTAGGCGCTGATCGATGGCTCGTCTTCACAGCCAACCAATCTGTGTTGCCTCTGGATTGTTGGTGCCGTTGATCAGCTTGGCGGCACCGTCATGGCTGAGCTTGGGCGGTGTGTTGCCGAGCTGGGCCGTGTTGTGGCTGCTGCCTTGGGCGCTGGTTGATGGACCGGTGTCGGGTCTGATTGCGGGTGCGGCGATGGGGCTAGTCCTGGACGGTCTCACGGTGGGAGATGCCAGTCAGGTGCCCGCTTTGATTCTGTTGGGCTGGTGGTGGGGATGGCTGGGGCGGCGCGGACCACCGATTCAACGCAGTCTCAATTTGGGATTGTTGGCTTGGATTGGCACGATGTTGCTAGGGCTAACTCTTTGGGCGCAGCTGTTGGTTGAAGGCGTGGATGCACCTTTGGCCCAAGCTTTTGCATTGCACACCTGTTTGGCGCAAGGGCTGATGACGGGCCTGATGGCCCCGATGATTGGGTCTTGGCAACTTCTGATCTGGCGACGGCGTACTCCCGCATGATTCAGCACACTTCCCATCGTCGTAGGTGGCTCGCTCTGGCCCTGGTCAGCACGTCGTTGCTGATCGGGGGCTGCAGGCGTGCCGCAGCGCCAGAAGGAGCTCTCCAGCTTTGGACGCTGCAATTAGCGCCCAAGTTCAACACCTACATGGAACAGGTGATTGACCGCTGGGACGATGGCCATCCCGATGCACCGGTGCGCTGGACCGACTTGCCTTGGGGCTCGGTGGAACGGAAGCTTCTGGCTGCAGTGTTTGCGCGCACCGCCCCTGATGTGGTGAATCTCAATCCCCCCTTTGCGGCCAATTTGGCAAGCAAGGGTGGGTTGACCGATCTCACGCCGCTGTTGCCACCCGATGCCGCTCAGCGCTATTTGCCTTCGGTGTGGCGTGCGGCACGCGATCCAAAGGCTGGCCAGATCGCCGTGCCCTGGTATCTCACGGTCCGCCTCAGCTTGGTCAACCAGAAGCTTCTGCAACAGGCGGGCGTGAACGCGCCACCTCGTCGCTGGGAGGAC
>NZ_JAKUHK010000210.1:0-3647 GCF_023630655.1 Synechococcus sp. MU1655
GCGCGCCAACCTGAATGATCTCGTCAGCAAAGCTGAGGATCCCGTCAAGATCCTTGATCAAGCCGTCTCTGACATGCAAGACGACCTGGTCAAGCTCCGACAGGCTGTTGCGATGGCGATCGCCAGTCAAAAACGGCTCCAAAACCAAGCAGAGCAGGCCGAGTCTCAAGCCCGTACCTGGTACGAGCGCGCCGAGCTTGCACTCAAGAAAAATGAAGACGAATTAGCGCGCGAGGCCCTCACCCGTCGCAAAACCTTCCAAGAAACGGCCAGTTCTCTTGGCACCCAGGTTCAGGCTCAGAGCGCTCAAGTTGAAACGCTCAAAAAAAGCTTGGTCGCTTTGGAAGGAAAGATTGCCGAGGCTCGAACCAAGAAAGACATGCTCAAAGCCCGGGCTCAAGCCGCCCAGGCCCAACAACAGCTCCAAAGTGCTGTTGGCAGCATGGGAACCAATTCAGCCATGGCTGCCTTCGAGCGCATGGAAGACAAGGTTCAATCTCTCGAAGCCAGTAGCCAAGCTGCAGCTGAGCTCGCTGGTGCTGACCTCGATAGCCAGTTCGCGGCCCTGGAAGGTGGCGACGATGTGGATGATGAACTGGCAGCCCTAAGGAAGCAGGTCAAGGGAGGCGCAGAGACTGCCGCTCTCCCGGCTGCCGACTCCGAGGTGAAACCCGTCAAGGTGAATGAGGTGGATGCAGATCTCGAGGAGCTGCGTCGATCTATCGACAAACTGTGATGAATCTGCGCCTTCAGCAGCCGAGTCCATAAGATTCATTCAGTTCAACGATCGCCCGTGTCTTCAGCTGTTTCCGACTTCACAGATGCAGCGTTCGAGCAGGATGTGTTGACTGCGTCCACAACCGTTTTGGTTGACTTCTGGGCCCCATGGTGTGGCCCTTGCCGGTTGATGGCGCCATTGATGGACTGGGCTGCTGAGACCTACGCCGAACGCCTTTTGGTGGGGAAGCTTGAAGTGGATGGCAACCCGATCACCCGCGATGGGTTCAAAGTTCAAGGCATTCCAACCCTGATCCTGTTCCGTAACGGCCAGGAAATTGCTCGGCACGAAGGGGCCATTGCCCGCCCTCAGTTGCAATCCTTTCTGGATGCTCACCTCTAAGCGACTGGCTCGCCTCGGGAGCGGAGTGTTTGATCGCAATGATCAGCGCAAGCACTCCTACAAGCTCGGGGCAACACAACAACATCAACCACTCATCGACCTCTCCCTGGGATGCACCGATTTGCTTCCCCCACCTGCTGCAGTAGAGGCGATGGCGAACCACCTCCAGGAGCCAAGGAGTGCCGCCTACTGCCTCCACGCGGCAACAGCCTCATTTCGGGAGGCAGCCGCGGCCTGGTGTGAACAGCGACTAGGTGTGACGGTGGATCCTGAGCGTGAGGTTCTTCTCCTGGTTGGATCTCAAGAGGGGACAGCCCATTTCCCGTTGACTGTGTTGGACCCAGGTGATCAAGCCCTGATTCTTGATCCGTCTTACCCCTCCCATCGCGGAGGCCTTGAATTAGCAGATGCTTCCATCCAGACCCTTCCCCTCTCTCCGGAACAAGGTTGGGCTCCGAACTTCAAGGCGATCACAGACAGTCAATGGGCTCAACTGCGACTCTTGATGCTGGGTTTTCCCCACAACCCCACAGCCTGTGTTGGTCAACAATCCTGGCTTGATGAAGCGATGGGTCAGGCCCAACGCCATGATCTGGTGGTCGCCCACGACAATCCTTATCTAGACCTAGCGCTTGAGGGAGAAGCCCCGTCTCTTTTGCGTTGTCCCCGCTGGCGCGAACGCGGAATCGAGTTCTTTTCTCTCTCCAAGGGGTGGTGCCTTGGTGGATTTCGTCTGGCATTTGCGATCGGAGCGGAAACCCTGATTACGGCCTTGAGGCAGGTCAAAAGCGTGATTGATTTCAATCAATGTCAGGCGCTTCAGCAGGGCGCTGTTGTGGCCCTCTCGGATCACGCCGATTGGCCAGCCCATCTTCTACCGATCTACCGCGAACGGCGTGACCGCACGCGCGCTGCACTCTCTGAGCTTGGATGGCCGATCCCATCGCCATCCATGGCCCTATATCTCTGGGCGCCCATTCCTGACTGGGCCCGCGCCCAAGGATGGGGAGACGAGGAGATGGCCGCTCAGCTTCTCAAGCATTGCGGGGTTGTGGTCACACCTGGCTCCGGGTTTGGAGAGGCTGGGCGTGATTGGCTGCGCTTTGCCTTGGTCCGTCCAGTGGCCGAACTTGAGGCTGCAATTTCACGACTGACGCCTTGGTGGCAACAGCAATGCTGAACCATCACCAACGGGCAGGAGGACTCGTCCATCGCCTCCGCAGACAGCAAGCCGATGCTTGGAGGCTGAAATGCAGACCCGTTTGTGCAAGCACAGAACTTGAACTGAGCCACTGGCTTCAAGCAGTGCCCTGGCGCGGAGACCTGCCTCGAGCTGTTCTGGCCGATCACCAAACCAGAGGACAGGGCCAGCGTGGCCGCCGCTGGGAGGCAGAGCGTGGAGGGGTCTGGATCAGCGCTGCTCTTCCCTGGGATTCAAGCAGCGGCCACACCGACATGCTCGGGCTGATGGTGGCATATGCCTTATGTGAACGCTTGGAAAAGTCGGGACTCACCGTCCGGATCAAATGGCCTAACGACCTCCTTATCGATTCCCGCAAACTGGCTGGCTTGCTTCCTCGACTGGTTTTTCGTGGCGGTCGTTTACGCATGGTGCGCATTGGAGTTGGAATGAATGTGGCTAACCCGGTTCCCGTTGGGGCCATTGCCCTTCGCGATCTCCTGCCGCGTGGATGCGCCAGACGAGACGTGTGGACGGTGGAGGTCTTAAAAGCCTTGGAGAGCATCCAGACCCTGGCCAACCGTCCAGAGCTTGTGCGTCGTGGAATAGAGAATCGCCTTTGGGCCAATCAGGTGAAGGATCCTCAGAGCAAAGAGATCTGGGAGATCCAAGGATTGGCCCTCAATGGAGCCCTTCAACTTTGCCAAGGGACCCGGACCACCAGCTGGACCCGCTGGCCTGATGTCAACCATGACAATCTCTAAAATCTCGTCTGATAAGACCTTTGAAACGAAGTGGTCCTGCGCTGGCTCGCTGCTCCCTTGGTTCTGACCCTGCCCTCTGCTCCGCAGAGCCCTCAAGGCCTTCCAGCCCCTCAGGCGCCTCTACGTCCTCCGGCTGAACTTCGCGTCAAGACTCCCCAACGCTTCGATCGCTCGTTGGAGTCTCTCGAACGCAATCAAATCATCACTCCGCAAGAGCGTCGAACGCTGGAGACAGGAGCGGTTGCCAAGCCCATTGATGTGCCGCGCTTTCAATACGCCTGTCGAAGTGGCGCTCTGTCCAAGCGTGAGTGCGCAACCGGCGTTGCCTTTCGCGGGCGGTCCAATCGCGCCACGTTCAGCCAAAGGAATCGTCGTCTCTCTCCCATCTCGGTCCCCGTCTCAGCGCTCCTTGCAGGAGCCGGACATGGCTTTCGCTTGGAGTCCGTCTTCTCCGTTTCGCCCAGACCTCTTGCGATCGCAGGAAATGGTGATCAACGCTTGCTCTTCCCCATCATTGGCTCTGCAATCACCACCAGTGAATTCGGAATGCGTCAACATCCCGTGATCGGCCGTTGGTTGATGC
>NZ_JAKUHK010000211.1:0-3644 GCF_023630655.1 Synechococcus sp. MU1655
GTTCTTGCAAAAT
Source organism: Synechococcus sp. MU1655 (assembly GCF_023630655.1). Taxonomy (NCBI): domain Bacteria; kingdom Bacillati; phylum Cyanobacteriota; class Cyanophyceae; order Synechococcales; family Synechococcaceae; genus Synechococcus; species Synechococcus sp. MU1655. The sequence continues at coordinate 14 of NZ_JAKUHK010000211.1, forward strand.
CGTCAGATTGCAGCGATCAATTACTTGAACGCCAAGAGCCTTTGCCTCTTGTACAAGGGATCGGAACTGGGGATGCAGTTCTGGAGCGCCTCCTGTTAGGTCAAGGCAGTTGAGATTCAGGGTTTGGAGAACTTTGGGAATCAGCTTGATCTGCTCCTCCTCCATCATTTCCGTGCGCCACGGTCCTGCATTCACATGGCAGTGGCTGCAGCTTTGATTGCAGCGATAGCCGAGATTGACTTGAAGCGTTTCAAGCTCGCCACGGTTGAGTGCGGGGAAAGCAGTGGCGCTTCTTTGTTGGGATGGCCGATCAGTTGCTGAAGAGATAGAAGTCAAGGTGATGGGCTAGGGGAGAGTGCCTGAGTTTTCTTTTGAGATTCAATCTCCATTGTTGGTTAGCGGGGTGCTGTGTGTGGAGTAAGCCCCATCGCTCGTTGGAAAATGATCAACATTGAGGCAACGTCTTAAACCAGTCGACATAGGCCTCTGGACCGCCCTTGACGAGGCAATCAAAACGGAGTGGGTCGTCTGGATCGCTGATCCCTGAGAGCTTGCTGTCACTCAGATTCGGGCGATCGACTTCACCATGACTGCTATCGACAAGAACAACACGGGATGGGCGGTCGTAGCTTGCACCTAGTTGTTGAAGAAGAGTCAGAAACCCTCTGTCACTGCCGCCTCGGAGCCAACCATCGCCCAATGGGCAAGGTGTGGATGTCACGGTGTCACCAACTCCAACCAGCATGGGCATGGCCTCCCGTTCAATGTGCTGATGACATAGATCCAGCAGGGCTTGTTGGTCATGGGGGGCGTTGCGCACATTGAAAGTGTCACCGAGCGGCGCCGTACCAGTTTTTTGAGCGATGTGCCGATTGATCAGCACCAGCAAACCCACTTCTTTAATGGCTCCCTTCAGCATGAATTGAATGTCCGTGGTGCCAACATCTCCAGGTTCCGCCGGTTTGATTCTTTCCTGACCGGAAGCATCGTGTCCCAGGTTTGGAGCAACGTGTAGAAAAAATGACTGGGGAAGTCCAGCCGCTGTTGCCGCTGACATCAGTGAATCCATCAAATCTGACAACATCAATTGCAGTTGCTTTTGCCGCTTTACATCTCCTTTTATCTTGTTAAAAAGACTATTTAGGTTGATCGTTGGAGAGACCTGGGTGTCAAGAATTGCGAGCTTGAGTTCTTCCTCGAGAGCTTGGCCTTGCAGCTCTGGCATGACTTGACTCAGTTTGATACGCAACAGATCGCTCATCCGTTGAGGGACGGATTCCAGGAAGCTCATTTCCAGATCGCTCACTCCCGGGTGTGAGACCACTCCAAAACGATCTTGAAATTGAACGCCTCCGGCTGCCAGTCCTGGCAGGTAAAGACCTTCTCGTTTCGCCTTCTGGTCGTCGCCTAAAGCTTTCTCAACGAGTCGATTGACGCCACGACGACCCTCATGTTCTCCGTTGGTCAGAACGCTGAACTTGTTTTGCATGGCTGCCGCAGCCTGCACATAGTCAGCACGAAGGCTGCGTGTCAGTGGATTTTTGACGAGCGGCATGCAAACTCCATCGAGGTCTTGCACGATTAACAGGTCGGTCTCCGCCCTCATTTCGTCGCGGAGTGCATCAAGGCTTAGTGGTGCCATTGTCTAAACGATGTCCTTGCAGGAGTGATGGAGAGGTTTGATTGCGCGATCTGGTGTCTTAACCCAGGTCCTCATCTGGGCTGACTGTCTTGAATTCTGTTCCATTGTGGAGACAACTCAAGCTGCTCCGATGGCTTTTCGATAGGCGGGACGACGCACCACGGATTCGATCGTTGCTTGGATTGATGGATAGGGGGCTAGATCGACTTGGGGAAATAACCAAGGTAAGTAGGCTAGATAGGCCTGAACAGCGCAATCTGCCGCTCCCCAGATGTTGCCTACTAAGGGTTGGTGGTTTTCTAATTGGTGATCTAGTTCTTTCATCAGCCGCGGAAATTCTTTTTCTCGGTGACTTGGGACCAATAGGGCAATCGTTAAAGTTGAGTTGACAAACTGCAGCCACTGGCTGTTTATGCTTTGGTCTCAATTGTTTTAATATCGTCGCTATATTGTTCTGCTAAATGCAAAAGAATTGCGCCGCTCTCAAAGAGTTTAAGAGGCTCCCCGTTTGGCGTGAAAAGGTTCGAATCAATCAGTACTGGTAGTTTTCCGAACGGGTTAATCGCAAGGAATTCTGATTGGAGATTTTCGCCCTCCTGGCGATTCAGTTCGATTAAGTTGTAGGAGATGTCTTTTTCTTCCATGTACCAGCGAGGCAGACTTGCCCTTGTTCTTTGACCTCCGTATAGCATCAACGCCATCAAAGCCTCCTCTGATTTCTCTGGCTTGCGTTGCTGCTTCGAGGACCCATTTCTGTTGCGATTGATGTCTTATGGTTCATAGCAGAATGGGCTGGATCGCACTCGTCGATTCAACCACAGATGTTGGATGCGTTTTGGATTGATCTCTTGGTTGGAGCTTCCGTTCGTGGTTGATCGGCTTGAAACTAGCGTGCTTTATCCTTATGAATGGGAAGGATATCTTGGTTTTATGATAACTCTTGAAAGGGCATTTGTGGATCATTTTCGTTTTCTGAATAGAGAAGCCTTTCTCTTTTTGCTCGCCCCTATCGTTTCTGTAGTTTTTATCTTTGTTTGATTTCTGTGCTTTGGCGTTGAACAGCAAGGCCACCCGACTGCTGGAGTTGTCTCACTGGCTGTGGTTGGGGGGGAAGGTTGTTTGAGATCCTGTCGCTGCGTGCCAGCTGTTGAGCTTTCACGGGGGCCTGTGGGGCTTCGTTTGGACCATCGAGCCCAGCCCAGCCAGGCCTTCTTTAGTGTTGGGGTGTGCATAGCGGTGAGTTGATGGAGACGGTGCTGCATAGCAACTCATTTTTTTCACCGTCTCTGGATCGGGACGCTATCCAGCGCCGAATTTTGGAGCTGGAGAAAGGCAAGGTTGGCCTCTACAGCGTCGGGCTCTATCCCGCCTCCCTTGCCTACAACTGCGCCATGCAGAAAAACAGTGAGGGACATCTTTTGTTGGCCCCTCGCCCAGGTCGGGATTTGCTTGGTGCTTTTCCTGATGATGTGATTCAAGGCATGGACGAAGTTCATGTTGCAACGATTGAGGCGATGGCCACCCACGAGCTTGCGGGCAAGCGGGTCACCAACTCCTTGGCCGACCTGCTCATGCGCTGTGAGTTGGTGATCCTCAGTGCCAACAGCAATCACGTTGAAGACGATCTTCGAGAGGCTTGCAGGCTGCGTTCGGAGCTCAATAGAGAGCAGGTGGTGATTGCTTGTCTTGCTGGCTCCTTTGGTCATGATCAAATTGCCAATGAGTCTTATGTTCTCTGCGAAAAAGAGCCCAATTTGGCTTTTTTCTCAGGTTTTCATCGTCATGGAGCCTTACGCAATCCCCTGGATAGTTTCACGGCCAACTTCTGTCATCCCAATGCATTAACGGCATTGTTGGGCGCGCGTTTGCTGGATCGCCTTTCACCCAATATTCAGGTTTCACCAGGTGTTCACAACGTGGAAGGCCAGTACATCAAGGCCGCTAAAAACATGGCGTCTGTGTTTGCAGGCTTTGGGTATTCGTTTCACA
>NZ_JAKUHK010000212.1:0-3642 GCF_023630655.1 Synechococcus sp. MU1655
GGATTCGTTGTGGTGAGAATGCCAGTATCCGGGGGGTGTCACGAAGGCCGCTCCTGGGGCCCAATCTTCACGATGCCCATTGATAATTAAACCGTTCGCATCCAGCTTTGTGCCGATCATCGTGTAACAGCCGGGTTGGCACTCAACCGCGAAATCAAGTGCGATCGATTGGTGGCGGTGGGGGCGTTGGATCTGGCCAGCAGGCAAGATTCCAAGCATGGCCCAGAGCGTATGGGTGATCGTTCGCGTTTGTGGAAAATTGCTGTTGCCCAGCAAAACGCTGACACGGTTGGCACGAGCACCGTTGGGGCTGTTTGCAATCGCGTCCAGATGTCGTTTGCTGTCCCGATGGCTGTAGAAGCTCGGCTCAAAGCGAGCTTGTGCAGGCTCGACGCCGAGATAGCGAAGGAGCGGTGCATCATGCACCCAATAAAGTCCTGCTTTTTCGATGCTGGAGTGAATCGCGTCGCCACCCGCAGGCAGCACCAACATGTCTCCCTTTGACCATTGGAAGGTCCGCCCGCAGGCTTGCGTTTCCCCTTCTCCATTCGTGATGAAAAACAGCTGACTTGTAGCAACTGCACTGGTGCGTTGTTCACCACGGTCGAGGCGAATAAAATTCGCGCAAAGAGATGGACCGGTGGCTGGGCCAGAGCAGCCAAGCTTTTCACTCAGATCAAGAGGAAGGACATCGCAACCGGATTGATCGAAAAAATCTGGCGAAAATGACCGATAGGGAACTGCATTGATCAGGCCACTCTGTTGAGGGTTCGCAGCGGAGCGGTAATCAAAAAAATGGGCTTGCTCAGATGAGGACTGATGCAAAGCGGGAGTTGCCAAGGTGCCGACCTCAACGAGACGCATACCTTATCGATCAATAGGACTCGGATTGTATGGGTTTTGTCATGCCAGAAATCCAGCGTTGAGCCGGATACACATCGGCACAGCATGGAATCGCGCTTTATTTATGCGAATGGTGAAACCAACTCGAAGCGTTCCCGGTCCCAAAGGATGAGAGAGAAGCAATCGCTAACCTGATACAGATAAAGTTTGTGGACATTGCCGACAAGATGAATATTGGCCTCATGGCATTCTTTCAATCGATAATTTGGAATGCGCTCTGAGAGGTGGTGAATATGGTGATAAGCGATATCGGCAGTAAACCAATTCAAAACTGCAGGCATTTGAAGGAATGACGATCCAGAGATGGCTCCACGAAAATAACTCCAATTATCTTCATCGCTTGTATAAGAATCTGGGAAATTGTGTTGGATGAAAAAGACCGCAATCATCACCGCTGCACTGCAGCTCATCACCAACGCATAAAGAATCCAGAAGTGTGCGTAGCCTATAGAGCTTCCGATCCACCACCACAACAGTCCAACGATCGCTGTATTGGCAATCATGTCGACACATTCTCCGCTGGTATAAAAGAAACTAGATTTGTAATTCAAACAAACTTGTTTTGGAGATATCCAGGAGCTTGTGCTCACCATTTTTATGGTGCTTTTGATGGAATGGCCAATGAATTCAAAGAAGCTCAAAAGTAAGGCAAGCCTTGGCTTAATGATGAGATAAAAGAATCCACCTGGAAATAGCAGCAATGGATGGCGTAAGACGCGATAAAGCCACTGGGAACGTGGAGATCGCGCTTCGTATTGCTCGCGTGTGATCAGAGCGGATGGTCCGCGATAGCGATCCCAATTTCCATTGTGTTTGTGATGGAAAGCGTGTCCACGTGACCAGGGATGTTGCGGCATGCCGTGAATCAAGCTCAAGCCGAAGGCCGCAATTCGATTCGAGCGCTTGGAGCTGAACAGGCTTTGATGTCCGCAGTCATGCATCAGGGAGAAGCTGCGACTGAGCAGCAGAACCATCAACACGAGGAGCAAGGGTGTCAACAGGATGGCTGTGGTGTTGAACGATGTTGTGACCGCAGACATCGCGATCGCCACCGCGATGATCGGAACCACGGTGTTCAGGATCTGCCAGCTCGCTATGCGGTCATCGCTGGCCATAAAAGGAGCGAGTTTGAAGTCGATCCGTTTGGGGTAAGTGCTAGGCGCCATGTGTTGGCTAATCGTCGTTGTCATGCAGCTTCCACGTGGGGTGCCGCGATCGGCTTGATGGGTGAACCTATCTCTTTTTTGCTCCAACCGGTTTTTCAATTGCCTGGTGAGCGCTGAATTTGAGTCCTCTCCCTCCAGCCTTTGAGGCTCAAATAAACGGCTGGAACAACAAACAGCGAAAGCAACGTGGAGATCAGCAAGCCGCTAAACACCACCGTGCCAATGCTGATTCGACTGGCTGAACCCGTTCCGCTGGCCAGCAGCAAGGGCAGAAATCCAGCCAAGGATGTAATCGCTGTCAGAACAATTGGACGCATCCGCTCTTCCGCTGCGTCCGTGATCGACTCACGAAGGGGCAGGCCAGCTCGGAGCCTTTGATTGGCAAACTCCACAATCAGAATGCCGTTCTTTGCTGCCAAACTCACGAGCACGAGAAGACCCATCTGACCGTAAACATCTAGCGGTAGCCCACGTAATTTGAGTCCGATCAGTGCACCGAGCAGTGCCAGAGGCACTGTCAGCAAAATCACTAGGGGATCTAGAAAGCTCTCATAGAGACCAGCGAGTAAGAGGTAGACCACCACTACGCTCAAACCAAAGAAGGCCCAGGTGACGCCTTCGGCAACCCTCTCTTCCTCCGCAAGGCCTGTAAAAGCAAGCCCGATGTTGCTCCCTCCAATTTGTTCACCTGCTGCCTCGAGAATGTTGATGGCTTGCCCACTACTGGTTCCTTTCCCTGGTAAGGCGCTGACACGGATGGATCGGTTCAGGGCGAAGTGGTCAATCGACCCTGTGCCCTCAACTTGTTCAAGTCGCGCCACGCTTTCAGCGCTGACGAGTTGCCCATCCCGGTTCCGGAGCATGAGAGATTTAATGTCCTCTGGACGATTGCGGTCGCTGCCTTCCATTTGAATCCAGATGCTGCGTATTTCTCCGTCGGCGTAGGTGTCATCGAGATAGCGCCCGCCGATGGCCATGCCAATCGAATTCAGCGTTTCTCTGTAGGGGAGATTCAGTGAAGCCATTTGGTCGCGGTCTAAAACGAGGCGCCATCTCGGGGCACTGGCGTCGAAACGGGTGCTGACCCGTTCAAATTTGCCCGTTTCCCTGGCACTCGCAATAAAAGCTTTCGCGACCTGTTCGAATTGGACCAGGTTCAGTTGGCCACCACTGCGGTCTAGAAGCTCGATGTTTAAGGCTGAATCCCCGCTAAAGCCTCGAACGGTAGGGGGTGTAATCAGCACAACTTTGGCATCCGTAATCGAACGATTCAGGGCTTTTTGCAGTCGTCGCTTGATGGCTTGATCGCTCTGATCTGCACGGCCTCTCTCCTGGAGAGGTTTTAATCTCAAGTAAAAGGAACCCTTGTCTTCCCCGCTTTGCCCGAACGAACTTCCTGCATAGAAGTTCCCTGAGCGGATCAGTGGTTCTTGCTCAACGACAGCGCGAATGGAATCCATGATTGCCATGCTTCGTTCCAGGCTGGCGCCTTCCGACAAGGTGAAATAACCACGGATTTGGCCCTGGTCTTCGTTGGGGATAAAAGCTGTCGGAGTGTTGCGAAGGACGACTC
>NZ_JAKUHK010000213.1:0-3635 GCF_023630655.1 Synechococcus sp. MU1655
TGGAGACCACGTATTTGTTGATCTGGGGTGAACTACCGACCCCTCAGCAATTTCGAGATTTCGAGCACGAAGTGCAAATGCATCGTCGCGTCAGCTTTCGGGTGCGCGACATGATGAAGTGCTTTCCTGCCAACGGGCATCCGATGGATGCTCTTCAATCGAGCGCGGCCTCTCTGGGACTCTTTTATTCCCGTCGGGCCATTGATGATCCCCAATACATCTATGACGCTGTTGTCAGGCTGATCGCCAAGATCCCAACAATGGTGGCGGCCTTCCAGTTGATTCGTAAAGGCCAGGATCCAATCCAGCCCCGCGACGACTTGGCTTACTCAGCCAACTTCTTGTACATGCTCACGGAGCAAGAGCCCGATCCTCTCGCGTCTCGAATCTTTGATCGCTGCTTGATCCTTCACGCTGAGCACAGTCTTAATGCCAGCACGTTCAGCGCCAGGGTGACGGCAAGCACGTTGACTGACCCTTACGCCGTCGTGGCATCGGCAGTAGGAACTTTGGCAGGCCCTCTCCACGGTGGAGCTAACGAAGATGTGCTTGCGATGTTGGAGGAGATTGGGACTCCGGAACAGGCCGACTCCTACCTCGAGTCAGCCGTGGCGAGCAAACGCAAAGTGATGGGTTTTGGTCACCGTGAGTACAAAGTCAAAGACCCGCGGGCGGTGATCCTTCAGTCATTGGCTGAGGAGTTGTTTGCTCGGTTTGGTCACGACGAGCTCTACGACGTGGCCCATGCCCTTGAGACGGCTGCCGCCACTCGACTCGGCCCTAAGGGGATTTATCCCAACGTTGATTTTTATTCAGGCCTTGTGTACAGGAAGCTTGGAATTCCTAGAGATCTGTTCACCCCTGTGTTTGCGATTTCCCGCGTCGCTGGTTGGCTGGCTCACTGGAGGGAGCAGCTCGGTGCGAATCGAATTTTCCGCCCTTCTCAGATTTATACCGGTACGTCCATGCGTCATTGGGTCCCTGCGGATCAGCGGGTGAATGCCGCGGGCGCTTAAGTTGCATCTATCTCTTCTCCGACCATGGTGACTACCCTCGCCACCACCGCGCCGGCTCTGGTGAGCCCGGGTCTTGATCTTGAGCAGAGCTTCAGTCAGGCACTGGAGGGGTTTGGACTCTCGGCCCAGGCTGCACGCATGCTCTGGCTTCCCTTCCCGATGTTGCTGGTCCTTGTGGCCGCTGTTGTAGGGGTTCTGGTCACGGTTTGGCTTGAACGAAAAATTTCTGCAGCCGTGCAGCAAAGGGTTGGTCCTGAATATGCCGGAGCTCTGGGCGTTCTTCAGCCTCTTGCCGATGGGCTCAAGCTGCTCGTCAAGGAAGACATCATTCCGGATCGCGCAGACAGCATTCTCTTCACTCTCGGCCCTGTGCTGGTGGTGGTTCCGGTCATTTTGTCCTGGTTGATCGTGCCCTTCGGTCAGAACCTGTTGATCAGCGATGTGGGCGTTGGCATTTTTCTTTGGATCTCGCTCAGCAGCGTTCAGCCCATTGGGCTTTTGATGAGTGGCTACGCCTCAAATAACAAATATTCGTTGTTGGGTGGTCTCCGTGCCGCAGCCCAGTCGATCAGTTATGAAATCCCTCTCGCGTTGGCCGTACTGGCCGTCGTGATGATGAGCAATTCCTTAAGCACCGTCGATATCGTTAATCAACAAACCGGCGCTGGGGTCTTGAGTTGGAACATCTGGCGCCAGCCGGTTGGTTTCCTGATTTTCTGGATCTGTGCGCTTGCGGAATGTGAGCGTCTCCCTTTTGACCTTCCGGAAGCTGAGGAAGAGCTCGTCGCTGGCTATCAGACGGAATACTCGGGGATGAAATTTGCCCTCTTCTACCTGGGCAGCTACATCAATCTCGTTCTTTCTGCTCTCCTCGTCTCCATCCTTTATTTAGGTGGTTGGGGCTTCCCAATCCCTGTTGAATGGCTTGCTTCCTGGTTAGGTCAGCCCATTGATGCGCCTTTGGTGCAGTTGATCACAGGCGCCGTGGGCATTGTGATGACTGTCTTGAAGGCCTATCTGCTGGTCTTTATCGCGATTCTTTTGCGTTGGACCACTCCACGGGTCAGGATTGATCAGCTGTTGGATCTTGGCTGGAAATTCCTGTTGCCTCTCGCCTTGGTCAACCTCCTGGTCACAGCAGCCCTCAAGCTGGCCTTCCCGGTTGCTTTTGGCGGCTGATCTCGTCAGCTCCCCCTTCCCGGCGGCATCATGAGAGCCGGGCTTTGATTCCTCGATCGTTCACTTCCCCGATTCCACAACATGTTTGGCTTCCTTCAACAGGTTGGTGATTACACCAGGGATGCAGTGGATGCGGCCCGTAATCTCACGCAAGGCCTGTCGGTCACCTTCGACCACATGAAGCGCCGTCCCGTCACGGTGCAATATCCCTACGAAAAGCTGATCCCCTCGGAGCGGTATCGAGGACGCATTCATTACGAGTTCGACAAGTGCATTGCTTGTGAGGTCTGTGTGCGGGTGTGTCCCATCAATCTTCCAGTGGTTGATTGGGTGATGAACAAGGAAACGAAGAAAAAAGAGCTACGCAATTATTCGATTGATTTCGGGGTTTGTATTTTCTGTGGCAACTGCGTCGAGTACTGCCCCACCAATTGCTTATCGATGACTGAAGAATATGAATTGGCAGCCTTCGATCGCCATAGCCTGAACTACGACAACGTTGCGTTAGGCCGCTTACCGACCAGCGTGACGACAGATCCATCGGTTCAGCCATTGCGGGAACTGGTGTATTTGCCTGCTGGGGAAGTTCAGCCCCATGGCGTTTCTCCTGACCGTCCCCGAGCCGGCAAACTCCCTGAGCAAATCCTCGAGGAACTCAAAGCGGCTGGATCCATGAAGGCTGCAGAGGATGAGAGAGAATCATCCTCATCAGCTTCCAATGAGGAGGAGAGCGCAGGATGACGATCGCCGCGTCAACGCAGCTCATTTGTTTTTTGGCTCTGAGTGCCGTCATCGTTCTGGGAGCTCTCGGTGTTGTTCTCTTGAGCAACATTGTTTATTCGGCCTTCCTCCTCGGTGGAGTCTTTCTGGCAGTGGCAGGTCTTTATCTCCTGCTCAACGCCAGTTTTGTGGCAGCGGCCCAGGTGCTGGTCTACGTGGGTGCTGTGAACGTCTTGATCCTGTTCGCGATCATGCTGGTCAACAAGAAGGAGAATCTGGCTCCGATTCCCGGACTTCCCATACGTCGTCTTCTGTCCGGTGGTGTGTGCGTGGGTCTGTTTGCTCTTTTGACCCGCGTTGTAGTCACCACTCCTTGGACCAAGGGCCCAGCCCCGATTGGGGAGGATGCAACCGTACGAATTGGTGAGCACTTGTTCACCGATTACTTACTGCCTTTTGAGTTGGCATCCGTTTTATTGTTGATGGCCATGATTGGAGCAATTGTTCTGGCCCGTCGTGACGTTCAATCCGTGGATCCTGTCACCGGTCAAGAGGTTGATCAGGGACTGATTGAGAAGGCACGCACTCCATTACTTGTTGACCAGCCTCGCGCCTGAATTCTTTCTCCTTTATTTGTGATGCTCTCTGAGCTTCTTTCCGGTTCCGTTCCTCTCCAGGCTTACCTGCTGTTGGCAGCAGTTCTGTTTTGTACGGGGGTCT
>NZ_JAKUHK010000214.1:0-3603 GCF_023630655.1 Synechococcus sp. MU1655
CACGATCGTGGTGCTGTCCTTGCTGATCGTGATCCGGCGTGCCCGTCCCAAGTCGTCCATCGTCACCTTGTCGAGGGTCATCGCCCTGTCTTCACTGATGACCTGACCACCTGTCAGCACAGCGATGTCAGCCAAAGCAGCCTTACGACGCTCGCCAAACGATGGAGCACGCACTGCAGCCACCTGCAGCACCCCTCGGTTCTTGTTCACGACCAAGGTGGCAAGGGCTTCCCCATCGACTTCTTCCGCCAAAATGACCAGCGGTGAGCCTGATTTCTGAACCGTCTCCAACACGGGAACCAAATCGGTGACGGAGCTGATCTTGCGATCTGTGAGAAGCAGTAACGCATTCTCGAATTCGCAAATCTGGCGGTCACCATCGGTGACGAAATAGGGAGAGCTATAACCGCGATCGAAGGCCATACCTTCTGTGACTTCAAGCTCAGTGGCCAGAGACTTGGATTCCTCCACGGTGATCACACCGTCAAAGCTCACCCTGTCCATGGCCTCGGCAACCATGCGACCCACCTCCTCATCGCCGCCTGAACTGACCGTGGCAACCTGGCGAATCGCATCGCCGCTCACGGACTGACTGCGTTGATTGAGGCTTGTGACCACAGCAGCCACAGCTTTTTCCATACCCCGGCGAAGTTCGATCGGGCTAGCACCTGCAGCCGTATTTCGAAGCCCCTCCTCCACCATCGCCTGGGCAAGCACGGTGGCAGTCGTGGTGCCATCGCCAGCTTTGTCCTTGGTCTTAGACGCCACCTGCTGGATCAACTTGGCACCGATGTTTTCGAACGGATCTGCAAGTTCAATTTCCTTGGCGATCGTGTCACCGTCATTGACGATGTCGGGCGCGCCGTAGGACTTCTCGAGCACCACATTGCGACCACGAGGTCCGATCGTGACCCGAACGGCATCGGCAAGGGCATTCATGCCTCGCTCGAGGGACTCCCGTGATTCGTTCGAAAAGCTGAGAAGTTTGGACATAGTGTCAGGAACCCGGGGGCAATCGCATCCAGCGTCTATGACTACCCGCTCCCCTCGGAAGTGGGGAAAGCCGAATCCATCGGACAAAGGCGCAAATCGTCTGGTTAATGTTTGACCATGAAGGATTCAGGAGCGCTGTTCTTCGTTTTCATGGCTGCAATGGCTGCAACCATGACCTTGGTTTATGTGCCACTTCGCATCTATCTAACCGCTACGGACCGCAGTCGAAGATTGAAGTTGCTTCAGCGCATACGCCGATTAAGAGAAGAGCTGGGTCAGCCTCTCCAAAACTGAGATTCAACTCATCACCATCCCACCATCCACCTGGAGCACCTGCCCCGTGATGTATGCGGCGGATGGGTCGGCAGCCAAAAATCTCACGGTTCCAGCCACCTGATCGGGCGTCCCAAACCGTCCCAGTGGAATGGCCGCAAGAATGCCGTCTGCTTCCAGGTCTTTCGTCATATCCGTAGCAATAAAACCAGGTGCCACGGCATTCACCGTGATTCCACGGCTTGCCATCTCCTTGGCGCTACTTCGCGTTAGGCCCACCACACCGGCTTTGGCTGCTGCGTAATTGGCTTGCCCGGCGTTGCCCATCAGCCCAACCACGGAGGTGATGTTGATAATCCGACCACTCCGTTGCTTCAACATTGGGCGCGCCACAGCCCTCGTACAGAGGAAGACTCCGGTGAGATTGAGATTGATCACCGCCTGCCAATCCTCGGTTTTCATCCTCATCAGCAAGCCATCCCGAGTGATTCCCGCGTTATTTACCAGGACGTCAATGCGTTCACTGCGCTTCAACACCGTTTTGATCAAGGCTTCAACCGAAGCCTCATCGCCCACGTCGGCCTTGACGGCATAAGCGGAGCCACCCTGGGCCTGAATTTCAGCAACCACCTGCTCAGCAGCATCGGGAGAACTGGCGTAATTCACCACCACTTCTGCGCCCTCACCTGCCAAAGCCAAGGCCACTGCACGACCGATGCCACGACTTGCACCGGTCACAAGGGCTGTTTGACCGTCAAGAGAAGCGGATGAACTCATGAACGCTTTTTTTAAGATCGTGTGATCGTAGGGATCGTTGGCCCTTTCAGTCATCAAGGCCAGCTAGATGCCCCGCATGGTTTCAATCGTGTCGATGGCATCACCCAGCAAATTGCGGAATAACTCCAGCTGCTTCTGGCTTCCCATCACCACAAGAAGTTGTCCAGGACCAAGTCGTTCTTCACCGCTGGGATTTCCCTTCAATGCGCTGCCGTCACGGATGGCCAGCACCATGGCCCCACTGCGGCGGCCCAGCTGGAGCTCCGACAAGCTCTTGCTGGCCAAATGACCAACAAGTGAGGGATCACGACTTAACCGAAATTCTTCAATTTCAAATTCCGACCCAGACAACAGATCCATAAAGTCCACCGCCAAGGGCCTTAGAGCCGTTGCTGCCATCACCCTTCCCCCAGCGACGTAGGGACTCACAACAACAGTTGCTCCTGCAAGTTCGAGCTTGGCTGCAGCTTCTTCGCTGTCGGCTCGAGCAATGAGCCGGCATCCAGGCTCCAAGCCTCGAGCACTGAGCGTGACGTACAGATTGGCCGCATCGCTAGGCAAGGCCGCCACCAGGCTGCGACAACGATGAAGTCCAGCCTCCAAAAGCGTTTCGTCGAGGGTGGCATCGGCCAGGAGCACAGGCAGACCCCGTTCCTCTGCCGCCTGCCGACGAGCAGGATCCATCTCGACCACAAGAACGGGAACGGTCTCCAGGAGCAGCTGTTCAGCAATCTCCCGGCCAATGCGGCCATACCCGCAGAGAATCACATGGTTCTGCATACGCCGTAGGTTTCGGCGAAACCTCAGCTCCCGCAACTGACGGAAGTATCCGGATTCTGTCAGGCCAAGAATCTTTTGGATCGAAAGCTGCACCACGACGATGCCCCCTGCCACGATCAACACCGTCACCAGCCGTCCGGCCTGAGAGAGGGGCTCCACTTCTCCGTAACCGATGGTGCTGATCGTGATCAGCACCATCCATAAACAATCACCCCAGTCCCAACCCTCCGTGATCCGATAACCAATCGCTCCACCCAAGATCACGATGGCAAGAGCTAAAACGGGCAATAGCCATGGGCTGGCCAGCTGGCTTAGCTGAAAACCATGCAAATAAGAGGGATAGCGCTGAAGCCGACGGTGTTTATGTGACCTCCGTCGTGGCCTCTTCATCAGAAGCCCATCGCCTCCAACACATCAGCTTCGGAGAGAGAGCTGAGATCGTCATTGCCAAGATGCCGAATCACATCTCGCTTAGGCAATTGATCCTCAGACAGTCCAAGTGCAACCAATGGCACTCCGCAAAAGGTTGCCAACAGACTGGTCACAGGACAACTCGTCAAAACTACGTCGGTACAGGCAATCTGAGCTGCTCTCTCAGAGAGCGAGCTGTTGTCTTCAAGATCAATGGTTCGCAAACCAGGAAGTTTGTTTTTGATGGTGAGCGGTAATTGCTTCCAGCGTTCTGCTGGCCAGTCTCCCGCTCTGGCAGATGGCTGGAGCAACAACAGAGGCCCATCTCCCTTGGGCTGCCGTTCGCGAGCTCTGTTCATCAGCCCTGCA
>NZ_JAKUHK010000215.1:0-3598 GCF_023630655.1 Synechococcus sp. MU1655
AGCGAATCAGGGGGATGAAGGCGGCAGAGATGCGAATTGCCTGACGATTACACTGCCGGTAGGCATCACTAGCAGTACGAAGTTGCTCGAGTTCCCATGCTTCAGTTGCGAAGCTTTTGATGGTGAGCATTCCACCTAGATTGTTAGACAGTCGGGAGGCTAAATCTCCAGCCCTTTGGCGGACGTCGCGATATCGCGGAGCGAGGCGACGTTGAAAATGGAGTGATCCCAGAAGGATGATTGGGATCGGTAGAAAGGCAAAGAGTGCTACTCCAGGTGCCATGAGTGTCATGGCGCCACCAACAAGCAGAACGGTGGTCACTAATTGCAGGATTTCGTTCGCACCTCGTTCAAGAAATCGTTCAAGCTGATGGATATCATCACCAAGAACGGTGAGTAAGCGCCCAGTGCTGTCTCGCTCGAAGAAATCCATCTCAAGTTTTTGGAGATGGTCGTAGGCTTCTAATCGCAAACTATGCTGCGTTGTTTGTGCCAGATTGCGCCATAAAACGCCGTAGAGATATTCAAAGAGTGATTCTGCGGTCCAGACCAGGAAGGACAACACTGCAAGCACGATGAGTTGGCTTGGCACCGTTGTGGCACCCAAGGCTGCCAGCCACGATGAATCCTGTTGAACAACAACATCAACGGCAAGACCAATCAGAACCGGCGGAAGTAGATCAAAGATTTTATTGATGATCGAGCAACTCACCGCCATCCATACCCGTGTTCTGTACGGCTTGAGATGGCTCAAAAGCCTCGGGAGGGCAGGCTTAATGCGTCTAGGCAGAGTTTGTTCAGCCATGACCAATGGCAAGTGAGTTTATTCAAGCGTTGTGTTGCCCACCTGCCTCAAAACTGCTGAAACGGTGTTGAGCGGAAATAGAGATTGAGGAGGCTGAATGACGCGCTCAAGAGCTTTCAATCGTTTTCATCGCTTCTTGGCACGGAAGCATCGTGATGAAATTCGGAATACAACACTTGCTGTGTCTGTTGAGTCGTGAAGCCCCGTGGATCGCATCCAACATTGATCGATCGCCGATTCGCCCTGGATGACGTGCTTCAACATGAGGAGACGGCTCGATGAGCTGTCTCCTCAGCTGCGATCACCAGCGGTTGCCGCCGCCGTAACCACCGCCACCGCCGCCATTGCCGCCGCCGCCATTGCCGCCGCCGCCGCCGTAACCACCGCGGCCACCGCCGCCGCCAGTGCGCTCACGTGGGGTTGCTTTGTTGACACGGATCATGCGGCCCATCCACTCGACGTTCTGGAGATCGTCGATGGCCTTTTGCTCATCTTCGTCTGTGGCCATTTCAACGAAGCCAAAGCCGCGCTTGCGACCTGTTTCTCGATCGAGAGGAAGACTTGCGCTCTTCACCTCTCCGTATTGACCGAATAGATCGAGAAGATCTTCTTGTTCTGCCTGGAAAGACAGATTGCCGATGTAGATGGTCATTTCCTGAGGGGACCGTTGGACATTTGATCAGAGAAGTTTTGGTCCGAAAAGGAAAGTCCTTGATGCTGAAGCTGGAGAGCTGAAGCTTGGGGGAGCGAGCCGATCAGAGCCGAACATGAAGCTGATGCGTCACCACGCTACAGGCTTACCTGGAGCCACATCTCAACTTTTGAAGAGAAAATCGAAAAGTTTTATTTTTTTCGATGTTCTGTTGCATGGTCAGGAGATCCTCACCATTTTTCCCTATTCAAAGCTTTATTGATCGAAGCAGTGACAACGGTCGTGAACGGACTACCTCGAGGTGAGGCTTTTACTGTGTTTTCAGAAAAGGTCCGTACTTTTCAGCAGCCAAGTCTTTACAGATAGTTTGAGCTTGCAAAATATATGCAATGCCCTTCAGCTCTCTTGCAAAGCATGAACAGGTGAAATCACCCATGCCTTCTGGAGGTGTTTGTCTGGCTTGAGACATGGCCGCATTGAAGCCAGCCATGCAAAGCCTTTTGATTTCTTCCGAATCATCTGCTGCTTGCGCTAGTGATCCAGCGGTTGTGATCAGCATGGGTGAGATGCAGAGGCTGATCGAAAGGCGGAAAAGCAGATTCAAGAGTTAGGAATCCTGGCGGATTTGAAGCTCTCGGTTCATCACTTTGAGACGACGAAGAGAATTAAAAACGTTTTCTGGCATTCCTTTGGGAAGGTCGACAAGGCTGTGCGTTTCAAAGATCTGAATGCGACCAATCATTCGTCCTTCTAATCCTGATTCGTTGGCAATGGCTCCAACGAGATTGCCGGGTTTGACGCGATCGCGATGACCGACTTCAACCCTGAAGCGTTCCATGTCATCTTCTGGCGGGCGTGATGCTCGCTCTGGTCGCCTGCCGCGGTCGTTGCCTCGATCCCCGCGTCGATCATCTCGGCGGTCGTTGCGCAGTGGAGCTTTCAGCCAGCTTTCATCGCCTTGTACCAATAGGGGGCCTTCGCCAACGGCCAACCTCATGGCGGCCAAAGTGAGTTGACCTGGCTCTACCTCAAGCTCTTGGGCCACTCTTTGGATCAGCTCCTGGAGTAGGGCAGTTTCTTCCTCGGGCTTGTCTTCGCTGGTGGCTTCAATGCTCAGGCGGGTGCGAAGACGGTCAAGACGACTCTGGTTGATTTCAGCATTGCTAGGGATGTCCATCGGCTCAATGGCCTGTCCCACAGCGCGTTCGAGATTGCCAACGAACCTGCGCTCCCTGGGTGTGATGAACAGGATGGCATCGCCGCTGCGTCCAGCGCGGCCTGTACGACCGATGCGATGGACGTAGGCCTCACTATCGAACGGCATGTCGTAGTTGATGACGAGACCGATGCGGTCAACATCGAGACCGCGAGCTGCAACATCGGTGGCCACCAGAATGTTGACGGTTCCTTTGCGAAGACGTTCCACGGTGCGTTCCCGTTGGTTTTGGGGCACATCTCCGTTGAGAACTGCCACGTCGTGACCGGCGGCTTCTAGGGATTCCGCAACCGTGAGTGTGATTGCCTTGGTTCGGGCAAAAATAATCACCCCTTCGCCCGTCACCGCTTCAAGCACACGGTTGAGTGCCTCGAGCTTGTGCGAGTTCTGCATGGTGATGCAGCGATGGCGGATCCGACGTGCTTCTTTGTCCTTCGTTTTGATCGTGATCTCTGCAGGTTCACGCAAGTAGCGCTTCGAAAGCCTGCGTATTTCGTTGGGCATCGTCGCTGAAAACAGCACGACCTGACGCTCTTCGGGTAGTTGCTCGAGGATCCATTCCACATCGTCGATGAAGCCCATCCGAAGCATTTCATCGGCCTCGTCGAGGACAAGGCTGCGCAATCCGCTTGTATTCAGGGTTCCTTGTCGCATGTGATCCATGACGCGACCAGGCGTTCCCACGACAACGTCAACACCACGTCTCAAAGCGTTGATTTGGGAGCGGAAATCGGACCCTCCATAGATCGCCAGCACATTGAGGTGGGGATGCCCAGCGGAATAGGCCTTGAATGCTTCCGCTACTTGCATCGCTAGTTCGCGGGTCGGCGCCAGCACAAGCACGCTTGGGAGTGGGCTGTCGCCTTGCAATCGTTCCAGCAAAGGGAGGGCGAAGGCGGCTGTTTTTCCGGTTCCGGTTTGAGCT
>NZ_JAKUHK010000216.1:0-3573 GCF_023630655.1 Synechococcus sp. MU1655
CTATGGGTTCTGGCCCTACGGCCGCAGCCCTTGGCTGACGCAAAGGACTATCGGCACTGGCAAACACCGGCAAAACATCACACCGAAAAGCTTCGGCCGCCCGTGAGCAATAACGCGCTGGATGGGTAATCAGCCTTAGCTGGCGCCTCACCTGCAGGCCCGCCACCAATGGCTTATGCAAACTGCCTGCTGTGAGCTCCCTCTCAATCGAGACCACCGGAAGGAAAGCGGCACCCAAGCCGGATTGCACAGCATTTTTGATGGCTTCAAGGGAATTGAGCTCCATCTCAATCCTCAATCTCTGCACATCCAAACCAGAACGAGCCAGAAGCTGGTCCACCATCTTCCGAGTGGTGGACTGGGCATCTAAACAAACAAATCCCAATCGATAGAGATCCTCCTTGCTGAGTTCGGGCAGGCGCGCGAGGGGATGCTTCACCGGAAGCACCAGCGCCAATTCATCACTGGCGTAAGGAACCACCTGAAGCAACTCATTCAACTCTGCAGGTAATTCGCCGCCGATAATGGCCAGATCGATCTGACCATTCGCCACGCTCCAGCCCGTTCGTCTCGTGCTGTGAACATGCAACTGAACTGCCACATCAGGAAATTTTTGCCGAAAGAGCCCAATCATTCGGGGCATCAGGTAAGTCCCCGTGGTTTGACTCGCCCCAACCACGAGAGATCCTCCCTTGAGGTTGTGCAAGTCATCCAAAGCACGACACGCCTCGTGGCACTGACTCAGAATTCGATCGCAATAGCTCAGTAGCAAGTGACCGGCTTCGGTGAGCTGGGCCTTGCGGCCGCCGCGGTCAAACAAAGACACCTCAAGCTGCTTCTCCAGGTTCTGGATCTGCAAACTGACCGCTGGCTGCGTGACGTAAAGACTGTCTGCAGCTTTTTTAAAGCTGCCTTCACTGACGATGGCGCGGAGGATACGAAGCTGATCCAGTGTGAAAGGCAGATCGGCCATAAGCGACAGCCGACCCGGCGGGGATAGCTCCAAAACTTTAGAGGGAAAGAGCCCACCGCCCTTCAGAATTACCCTCCACGCAGCAACTCTTTGGATGAGCTCCTAGGCGGCGGAATGCATCACTCCAGCTTGGTGATGCTGTTGCTGCTCTTCGTTTTCGCTGTGATTCACAGCGGTGGGGCTGCCCTTCGGACTCGTGCTGAAGCCAAAATCGGCGCCAGGGCCTGGCGAGTGCTATTCGCCGCCTTGAGTATTCCCTCGGCGATTGTCGTGATCGGCTATTTCCTTGCCCATCGGTATGACGGCCTCAGGCTCTGGAATCTGCAAGGTGTACAGGGATTGGTGCCAGTGATCTGGGTGCTAACAGCCATCAGCTTTCTCTTTCTCTATCCAGCCACCTACAACCTGCTGGAAATCCCTGCTGTGCTGAAACCGCAAGTGCGTCTCTATGCCTCCGGCATCATCAGGATTAGCCGACACCCTCAGGCCGTTGGTCAGGTTCTCTGGTGCTTTAGCCATGCCCTTTGGATCGGAAGCAGCTTCATGGTCGTGACCTGCATCGGCCTGATCGGACATCACCTTTTCGCTGTGTGGCATGGAGACCGACGCTTAAAGGCTCGGTTTGGTGATGACTTCGTGAAGCTGAAACAAAGCACATCCGTACTGCCTTTCGCCGCTGTTCTTGATGGACGCCAGACCCTGATTTGGAGCGAGTTGCTGCGGCCAGCACAACTCGGCATCGCGATCGCTGTGGGAGTTTTTTGGTGGGCTCATCGCTTCATCTCCTTGGCAGGGATCGCGTTCCTTCACTCACGTCTTGAAGGGCTTTTGAGCTGAGCTGCCTACACTCAAACCACTCCGCTTCACTCGGATGCCTTCGGCTGCCGATTTCGCCTGGCTGATTCCAGTGCTCCCTCTTGTTGGGGCCTTAATCACAGGGCTTGGCCTGATTAGCTTCAATCGCACCATCAACCGGCTCAAAAAACCGGTGGCCTTGCTGCTAATCAGCTGCATTGGAGCTGCAGCGGTCATCAGCTATGCCGTTCTGTTCGAGCAGTTGGGTGGAGCTCCCCCGGTTGAGCATCTGTTCATCTGGGCGAGTGCTGGAGACTTCAGCCTTCCGATGGGGTACGTCGTCGACCCGCTGGCCGCTGTGATGCTCGCCTTGGTGACCACGGTGGCGCTGCTGGTGATGATTTACTCCCACGGCTACATGGCCCATGACAAGGGTTATGTGCGCTTCTTTACCTATCTGGCGATCTTCAGCAGCTCCATGTTGGGGCTCGTGGTCAGTCCCAACCTTCTGGAAATTTATGTGTTCTGGGAGCTGGTGGGGATGGCCTCTTACCTCTTGGTGGGCTTCTGGTACGACCGTGAAGGCGCAGCCCATGCGGCCCAGAAAGCGTTTGTCGTGAATCGTGTTGGTGATTTCGGACTCCTGCTCGGGATCCTCGGGCTCTATTGGGCCACAGGAAGCTTCGGATTCCAAGGCATTGCCGATGGATTATCAGCCGCCGTTAGCAGTGGCGTAGTGCCGGGATGGGCAGCGCTGGCTCTCTGCCTCTTCGTGTTTATGGGGCCAATGGCCAAGTCAGCCCAATTCCCTCTTCACGTTTGGCTGCCCGACGCCATGGAGGGACCCACACCGATCTCTGCCTTGATCCACGCGGCCACCATGGTCGCGGCAGGAGTTTTCCTTGTTGCCAGGTTGGAACCTCTCTACTCCCAGTTCCCTGCTGTAGGCACGTTCATCGCCGTGATTGGAACGATCACCTGCTTCCTAGGAGCCTCCATCGCTCTAACCCAGATGGATCTCAAAAAAGGACTTGCATACAGCACTGTCTCGCAGTTGGGATACATGATGCTGGCCATGGGCTGCGGTGCGCCCGTTGCGGGCATGTTCCACCTCGTGACCCATGCCTTCTTCAAGGCAATGTTGTTCCTTGGCTCGGGATCTGTGATCCATGCCATGGAAGATGTGGTGGGTCATGAACCTGTCCTCGCCCAAGACATGCGACTGATGGGTGGACTTCGAAAAAAGATGCCGATTACTGCCATCACGTTTTTGATCGGTTGTGTGGCCATTAGCGGCATCCCACCCCTGGCAGGCTTCTGGAGCAAAGATGAAATCCTCGGCCAGGCCTTCAACAGTTACCCCCTGCTCTGGGCTGTTGGTTTTGCCACTGCGGGCATGACCGCCTTCTATATGTTCCGCCTCTACTTCCTCACCTTCGAGGGTGAGTTCCGAGGCGATGATTCAGCTCTACAACACGAGCTCATGGCGGCCGCAGGAAAGAACGTTGAGGAAGGTCACGATCACCACGGCGCAGGAAGTGTTCACGAGTCACCCTGGTCCATGACCCTTCCGCTCGCAGTTCTCGCGGTGCCCTCAGCGCTGATCGGCTTGCTAGGAACTCCCTGGAACAGTCGCTTTGCTGGGCTGCTGAATCCCGAAGAGGCAGCAGAAATGGCCGAACACTTCAGCTGGGGAGAATTCCTTCCACTCGCAGGAGCCTCGGTTGCGATTTCCGTAACCGGTCTGACGGTGGCCGTCCTCGCCTACGCCCTGCACCGAATCGACCTCGGCGAACTGGTTGCAG
>NZ_JAKUHK010000217.1:0-3548 GCF_023630655.1 Synechococcus sp. MU1655
ATGGCCGTGAGCTGAAGAAGCAGGTGATTGGTTACGGGGAGCGCACGATGAATGAAATTGTTGAAGCCTATGTGAATCCAGACCTCCCTCCCGAGGAATGGGATGTTTCACAGCTTGTGAGCAAGGTGAAAGAGTTTGTTTATCTACTTGAAGACCTGCAGCCCGATCAACTCCAGGGGCTCTCAATGGATGATCTCAAGGCCTTCCTTCAGGAGCAATTACGCAATGCCTACGATCTCAAAGAAGGCCAGATTGAGGAGTTGCGTCCAGGGTTGATGCGAGAAGCCGAGCGTTTCTTCATCCTTCAGCAGATTGATACTCTCTGGCGTGAGCATCTGCAGGCCATGGATGCCCTGCGTGAATCGGTGGGATTGCGAGGGTACGGACAGAAAGATCCGTTGATTGAATATAAAAATGAAGGCTACGATATGTTCCTGGAGATGATGACGAATATGCGCCGCAATGTGATCTATTCCATGTTTATGTTCAAACCCGCTCCCCCTGCTGCAGCGCAGACCACCTCGGCGTAAGCCCCAGAGCGTTAGTCCCCTAGAAACTCAAGGATTTCTCTGTCCTTGAGGTTTTGGGATTGGCCCGTACTTACTTCACGAATGGTTTCTCCGCTTCCTCCCGCGGCAACAGCGCTTAGGCAGCTTTGTAGTTCGCTCACCTGATTTTCAAGTTGATCAATCCGCTCCATCAAGTTGCGGATCACATTGGCTTCCGCATCAGGTAGAGCTGAGTGCGCCAGGGGGTTAATCCGTACGCCGCTCTGATGGATCACTCGCCCGGGGATGCCCACAACTGTGCAGTTCTGCTCAACACTGCGCACAACGACGGATCCAGCGCCAATCCTGGTGTTAGCACCCACCTCAATGGCTCCCAGCACCTTGGCTCCAGCTCCCACGACAACGTTGTTGGCGAGGGTTGGGTGACGCTTGCCGCTGTCTTTGCCAGTTCCACCCAGGGTCACACCCTGATACAGAAGACAGCGATCGCCAATTTCGCTCGTTTCACCAATCACGACCCCCATGCCGTGATCAATGAACACACCTCGGCCAATCGTGGCCCCCGGGTGGATCTCCACGCCGGTGATTCCTCTGCCCAGCTGGCTCAGCAGGCGTGCCGGCAATTTCAGGGGTAGCCGGGAGCGCCAAAGCCGATGGCTCAGCCTGTGCAAGCTGATCGCTTGAAACCCTGGGTAGCAGAGCAGGATCTCCAATGGTCCCCGCGCCGCAGGATCCCGTTCGCGGATGATCGCAAAGTCGGCCCGAATTTGATCAAGCATGGCCTTGCTGCTTTGAGCCTTTGGCTAATGCACTCATCATCTCGTGCGGGCAACCCTTTTCGCGGCGTATTCGTGCCTGATCAGTGGCTGATCAGGCCAATTTCTTTGCGGAGTAGCTCGATCGTGTCACCACTGAGGTAGCTCTCGGCGCAGTGCACTTGAGGCATCCGCATCAGCTGGGAGCGGTTTTGACGGAGGCTTTGCTCCACTAACGGCATGCTGGGGCGGTCACAGAGCACGTGGCTGGAGGCGCGCAGAAGGGCTAGTAGCCGGCTGCCGATGTCAGGGGTGGCCGTCATCAGCAAGAGGTCATTGCCGCGCATGCTGTGGAGGATCACTTCGGCGGCTCGCAGGATGCCGGGGCTGATGCTCACAAGGCCGACGCAGCTGCCTTGGCGGAGCTCTTTGAGCATCCCCAATTCCGCTTTGAAGTCGTTGAGATCCACCGCAACAGCGCGTACACCGTGTTTCTTGGCGAGCTCTTCTACGGGCTGGAGGAAGTATCTGCTCGTCACCACCGTGCCATTGCTTGCGTTCTCGAGCACGCTCTCGAGTTCTTCCATCGGCACCACTTCCACAGGCACGTTGATGTTGGGTTCGAGTTCTTCTGCGATGAGCATCGAAGCGCCAATGTCTTCACGAGGGGTGCTCACAAGCACCCTGGCGCCGCAGCGCAGGCGCCAATCGATTTCTCGCGTGAGCAGCTCTCTGGTTTGCTGCAGGGTGCAACCCGCGTTGAGCAGGCCATCCACGCATTTGCGCACCTCTCGATCGAGATCGGTGACGCCACGATTGCGGATATGGGGCGGGGTTCGGATCTCCCGTGGCTTCTGTTGATCGCGCACATAGATCCCGGAACCGGCCATTGCTTCCACCACCCCATCGGTTTCAAGTTGGCGGTAAACCTTGCTGATGGTGTTGCGATGCAAGCCGGTCTGCATCGCGAGCTGCCTCGTACTCGGAAGACGATGCCCTGGCGGGTAGTGCCGGGCGGCGATGGCGAAACAGATCTGGTTGTAGAGCTGGGTCGATGCCGGTATGTCGCTTTCCTGTTGGATGTGGAATCGCACGCCGGTGGACCGGATTGATGTGGCCACCTTAAGGACTGGATGGCTTGGTGACAATTGCTGAGCTGATCCTTGCCCTGATCTAGCGGCTTATCTTCACGCGCTGATGCCAAGTTTTTCGATTCTTCCTCCTGTGCTTCCCAAGCCATCGCCAGGGTCCTGGGTAACGCTGAACACCGGTCCAGTGCCCTTGCGCTGCTGGTGGGCGTCCACCAGCAGCGCAAGGCCGGCTACCGGTGCTGTGATCGTGCTTCCCGAGATCTTTGGCCTGAATTGTTGGGTGCGTGGTGTGGCTGACCGCTTGTCGGCGGCTGGTGTTCCGGCCCTCGCGATGCCGTTGTTTGCGCGGACAGCCCCAGAGCTCGAGCTTGGTTATGACCCGGAGTCCACCAGCCAAGGTCGGCGCCATAAGGAGGCCACGAGCGCCGAGGCGATCCTTGCGGATGTTCAAGCTTCGATCGATTGGCTGCGGCATGCGCTTGAAGCCAATGATCGGCCTCTGCGGATCACGGTGGTGGGGTTCTGTTTCGGGGGCCATGCCGCTCTGCTGGCCGCCACCCTGGCTGATGTGCAGGTCAGCTTGGATTTTTATGGGGCAGGGGTGAGCCGTGGGCGGCCCGGTGGAGGAGCCCCCAGCTTGGAGTTGCTGCCCTCGGTGCAGGGAGAGCTGCATTGTTTGTGCGGCAGCCTTGATCCCCTGATCCCAAGGTCGGATCAACAGGCGATTCAAGCGGCATTGCAAGCCGAGGATCCCTCTGGTTTGCGCTTGCGTTACAGCGCATTTGAGGGGGCTGATCACGGCTTCATGTGCGAAGCCCGAGATCAGTACCACCAGGCCTCAGCGCAGGAGGGCTGGCGACTGCTGCTGGAGGCGGCTCAGTCTTGAGTGCTGATCCGACGAGCGGGTGAAGGGATGGTGCGTACGGCTTTGTTCACCACTTCTTCGTCCTTGTCTTTCTTGACCAGCGGCGCTTTGCGGGGGGTCAGAAACATGATCATGTTGCGGCCTTCGCGCTTCGGAGGCTGCTGCACCTCGGCGGGCTCTTCCAGGTCTTTGGCCATTCTGCGCAGCAACACCTCCGCTAAGGCGGTGTGCTGAATCTCCCGGCCTCGGAAAATAACCGTGCATTTCACCTTGTCGCCCGCCTTGAGGAAGCGCTGGGCTTGACCGATGCGGACGTCGTAATCGTGCT
>NZ_JAKUHK010000218.1:0-3535 GCF_023630655.1 Synechococcus sp. MU1655
CGCTAACAAGAACGTAAAACTACTGACGCCAACAAGTCGAAAACGCAGTCCCCAACGGGCTACGAAGGCAACCACGGTCAGAACTGAGATGCCTAGGCCACTCCAGGCCAGCCATCTGCTGGAGACCTCCAATAATTCCGAAAGCGGCATGGGCTGGTTAGGGGCAAATCTCCTCTCTATATTGCGTCGACCTTGGCTGGGATGACGGTCATCAATGGGGAGCACTGGCAAAGGCGCGATGGCTCCAAGAGTGGTGATCTCGGGACTTGGTCTCACAGTTGTGGCTGGTGCTGCGATTTGGCTCACGGCTGACCGATTGATTGAAGGGGCTGTCAATGGCCTGCGTCCCTCACTGGAACAGCAACTGTCCTTGCCGCTGGGGCATCCGATTGAGATTGGTCCTTATCGCGGACTTGGTCTTGATGGAATCGGGATTGGACCGATCAAGATTCTTCCTGGAACGAAGGATGCGTCCACCGTTCGTGTCCAACAACTAAGCCTGGGGATCGATCCCCTCTCCAGCATTCGCCATTTGCGGCTGGTGGTCGTGGCCCGACTGAAAGGGGCAAACGTCAACCTAAGCCGCAATCAGCAAGGGCAGTTTTGGGTGCCAGGTCCTCGGCCAAAGGGGGAGTTCCCTCATCGCGTCGACCTTCGTGTGCGGCTTGTTGATCCAGCTCAAATTCGTGTTGAACCAGCCGACCTTCAGCTCTCTTTGGCGGGAGCCACGCGCCTCCGTCTCAATGAGAAATGGGCCGATGGCGGCTTTCAAATTGGTCTTCCCGATCGAGGCTCGGTGACGTTAAAAGGACGTGCTCACTGGGACCGTCCTGAATTCCTGCTCACGACGCGTCTGAAGCAGATCCGTCTAAACCGGTTGCAAGGGTTGCTTCCGATGGCCGAGCCCATCCAACTGAGGGGCCAAGTGGGTGGTGATCTCAGTTTTGGTTGGAATCGAGGTCAAACCAGCTGTGATGGTGGAGTCTCTGTCCTCGGCGTGAAGATCAGCGGCAAGCCGCTTCAGCACGCACTTGCGTCGCGACAGCTACGTCTCCACTGTGATGATGATCGACTCACGATTCCACGCAGTGAGTGGCGTTATGGCCCCTATCGGGCCAGTTTGGGCGGTCGCTTTCAACTGAATCAGAGCCTTGATTTAAGCGCCACCCTGAAGGAGCTGAATCAGGACAATCAGCTGGCTATGCGCCTGGATGGTGACTGGTCTCACCCCCGTTTCAAGCTGTCGGGTCAATGGAGGTTTCCCGAAGCCAAGGTCCTTGATCAACCCGTTGCGATTGATTTGCAGCTGCGGGGAGATCGGCGTCGCCCGAAGGCATGGAAAGCCAGGCTTGAAACACTTGCTTTAGACGCTCCCGGTGTATCGGTAGAGGCGCAGGGAGACTTGTACCCTCAGCTGGATATCAAGACCAAGCAGCTTCAACTGGTCGGAAAGGCATGGAAGGGACTGCCTTTGATTCCTGAGCTGTTGGGGATGAAAGCCCCTCTCAATGGTGAGTTGCGTGTGTCTGGGCCCAGCCTGTCGCCTCGACTTCAGTTGGCGCTCGATCAGGACAGCAATCCTTTGCTTGAACGTTGGTCACTTCAGGCCGAATGGTCTTCAGATCAGGGGTTGTTGAGCCTCAATCGCTTCAGCAGCCCTCAGCTCAATGCTGATGCTTTGTTGCCCCTTCAACTCGGAAAGGGTGGCCTGCAGGTTGGCGCGTTGCAATCCAATGTGCGCTTACGGGACTATCCACTTAGCCGGCTTGGTTCTCTGCTTGGGACGGTGATGGATGGCACGATTGCGGCCGAAGGGGAGGTCCGTGGTCCTCTGCAGTCCTTGCAGCCTGACCTTCAGCTCGAAGTGAATAGTCCTCGTGCAGGTGGTATCCGCCTGGTTGAACGTTGGCAAGGTCGCTT
This sequence comes from Synechococcus sp. MU1655, assembly GCF_023630655.1. Classification (NCBI taxonomy): domain Bacteria; kingdom Bacillati; phylum Cyanobacteriota; class Cyanophyceae; order Synechococcales; family Synechococcaceae; genus Synechococcus; species Synechococcus sp. MU1655. Next base: position 1,921 of record NZ_JAKUHK010000218.1, read on the forward strand.
TCAAGGTCGCCCTGGCGGTGGTGGACAGCTCCAGATGGCATCCGTTGGAGCGGTGATTCCTGGCTCCTTTGACGCTCAACTCGGGGGCAATTGGTTGCCAGAAACCGTGCGCTTGCAGCGCAGGAACGGTGAGCTGCAAATCAGTGGCAGTCCTGCTCTTTACCGCTGGACAGCAAATGACCTGAGTGTGGATGGTTTGGAGTTGGTTCTGCCTCCGAAACAGCGATGGGAAGGGGTGTATGGCCGTTTGAGTGGTTCCGGTGATTTGAGCTTGCAGCCTTGGAGCATGTCGGCCGATCTCAAGCTTGCGCAGCCGGGATTGCTGGGAATTCAGTTCGGCCAAGCGCTGATGACGGTCAACTACAAAAACGATCGGTATGACATCAGCGGCGAACTCCTGCCTCGCGATAGCGGGCAGATCACCTTTGAGGCTGATGGATATCGGAATGCTGGACTGAACGCCAAGCTTCAGGCCCGTGGCCTGAGTGCACGCTGGCTGACAGCCAGTGCGCTCAGCCTTCCGCAACTCTCCCAGGCTCTTCCTCCTAATCAAGGCGATGCCACCGACCTAGGCACCTTGCTGGTGAACACCTTTGGTGGATCACTCGATGGTCAGTTGAAGGCGCTTCGACGATCCCAATTGGCATTGGCAGAGGCCCGTCGTGATCGCAGAGAGAAAGAAGCGTTTCATCCGGAAGATCTAAGGGGGCAAGTTGATGCTGTCGTTGCTGTTCAGGGGCCAAGCCTCAAGCGCCTCGAAGTGGATCTCACAGCGCGGGGTCACCTTTGGATCGATGGTGATGACGAAGATATTGCCCTGCAGGTGAAACCCTTCATCGCTGAGATCAAGGGGCCCCTTCACGCTGGTCAAGGCAGCTTCTCTCTGGTTCATTTGCCGTTCAGTCTTCTGGCACTGGTGGCACCGGTTCCACCAGCTTTGCAAGGGGCTTTAGGTCTGACGGGCAGCTATCGCTTGGGTGAGGGGGCACCAGTACTGACAACGGAGCTTGTCCTGGAGAAGGCACGCGTGGGGCAGGTACCGATTGCACTCGATCGCGGTCAGATTTTGCTTTCAAATGAGACGTTGCAGCTTGATTTGGCTCTGCGGTCAGAGGGTGCTGATGAGCCTCTGACGGTGATTGGACAAGTCCCCCTCACGCCCGACCGCCCCTTGGACGTCAGGGTTGAAAGTCATGGTGATGGTCTTCACTTCCTGGCTGGTTTCTCGAGAGATGTCGTTGCTTGGAATCAGGGCGACACCGATCTCAGACTGTTGATTGGCGGCAGTCTTTTAGCCCCTGAGGCCAATGGATTCATCGTCATGAACGATGGAGAATTTGTTGTTCGGGACCAAGTGATTAGCAAGGTTAAAAGTTCCGTTGTGTTTGATTTCGATCGCCTTGAGGTGCAGGAACTCAAGGGGCGAATTGGTCGTTCAGGAACCATTCGGGCCAGTGGTGCTCTGAAGATGTTTAAACCTGCGCCTGAAGAGGTTCCTTTGGCGATCACCGTTGAGAAGGCTCGAATCAAGGTGCCCATTGCTGATGTGGCGATTGCTGCTGATCTTCGCGTGAGTGGAGCACTTGTGAGTCCAGATTTTCGAGGCAATCTTCAG
>NZ_JAKUHK010000219.1:0-3504 GCF_023630655.1 Synechococcus sp. MU1655
ATGGATCGTCGACGCGGCTCCTCGACGAAACGGGGTGTTTTGTCCACGCCGATCACTCCGATCGCCTGCACTCCCATGGCCGCGATCGAACAGGCTTGAACAGGATCGGTGAGCCCACAGATCTTCAGCGCGATCGCCGCGTCGGACATTCGATCCAGGTGCTCGAGTGGTTCCTTTCTAGGATTGGACCACGGGCCACGGCAGTGCCCAACGGAGGAGCCCATGGGCGATGGCTGGCAGCTGATGCGGATTTGCGGCATTCCGCTTCGGATCCAACCAAGCTGGTTCATCATTTTGGGGTTGTTAACCCTTGCTTTTCAGCAACAGGCAGCGGTTCTCCCAGAAGCATCTAGTGCGCCAGTCTTGAGCTGGTTGTTGGGTTTGGCCACTGCACTCCTCCTGTTTGTTTCGCTGCTCTTGCATGAACTGGGGCATTCCCTTGTCGCGATAAGGGAAGGAGTCAAGGTGAGCAGTATCACGCTTCACTTGATTGGTGGCGTTGCGCGTATGGAACGGGAATGCTCTACCGCGATGGGTTCGTTCCGAGTGGCCGCGGCTGGTCCAGCGGTCAGCTTTATTTTGGCTGGCTTGCTTTTGGCCAGTCAGCACGCGGCAAACCATGCCAATCCTTTGCTGGGCAATCTTGTTGGTCAGCTTGGTGTTCTGAATTTGGTCCTGGCGATGTTCAACCTTTTGCCGGGACTGCCTCTTGATGGCGGCTTAATTCTTAAAGCGCTGGTGTGGCAATTCACAGGGAGCCAGCGCCGCGGTATTCAGGTGGCGACAGCCACGGGGCGATTTCTCTCACTCACAGGGATCATGCTCGGCTCCTACATCTTTCTTCGTGGTGGTGGATTGTTGGGCCTTTGGCTTGTGATGTTGGGTTGGTTCGGCATGGGAGCCTCGCGTTCCCAGTCTCAGACTCTGGCTCTGCAGCAGCTCCTGATCAACTTGCTTGTCGGACCTGCTTCCTCCAAGCGTTTCAGGGTGTTGGAAGCCGATCAAACCTTGCGCAGCCTCAGCCAAATGCGCCTGAGAGGAGCTGAGTCTGAGAGTGATCTCATGCCCGACTGGGTGCTCGTTTGTCGCTCTGGGCGCTGGATTGGATATGTCACTGATCAGCCCCTGAAGGAACTCTCCGTTCAGTACTGGGATCAACAGACCGTCGGGGAGCACATGCGACCGCTGGCTGAACTCCCTTCTCTTCAAGAGTCAGATCCACTCTGGAAAGCCGTTCTCGCACTCGAGCAAAGTGAACATGGCCGCTTACTGGTAACCGGTGCTGCTGGTCTTCCCTCCGGAACTCTCGATCGAAGTGATGTAGGCGAAGCCGTTTTGAAGGGATTGTCCCTCAAATTGCCGGCACCCCTTCTCGAAGCCTCTAGGCGCCGAAATGACTACCCCTTTGGCCTACCGCTTCTCCAGGCGGTGACCTCCATGCGGGCCTCCGGATTGTTGGATGAGACCTCAGAATCATTGACTTCATAATCTGAGGCCCGTTCCGCTACAAGCTGCTGTTCCCGACCGCTCATTGGAGTCACGTCCCAGCGGAGTCCTGGCCAAAGCTCCGCAATCGCCTCGGTCAGAGCCGCTTCAACCCTTGCCGCCGACGGTGTGGCGGACTGCCAGCAAGGTGGATCGGTTCCAAAGACCTCATGCCAAAGCTGTGGGGACGGAGCCAAGGGGATTTCACCGTGCTGAAGAAGGTGCCCCCTTTGCCAAAACTGAGCGCTGCCGATGCGTTTATGCCCGGAAGGATCCACGAGATCCGCCGTTGTGGCGCTGGCGAAGCAGTTTTGGCTTCCAGTCAGGGCAGGATCATCTCCTGGATAAAGCTCAAGGTCGAGTCGCGCTAATCCAGCGGTGATCCAAGCGTTGACCCGGCGATATGCTTCGCGTCGCTGTCGGGGTGGATCCGGCCAGATCAGGGCGTAGGTCAGGCCACCGCCATGCAGAACAGCCCCTCCACCGCTGGGGCGTCGGACCACGTTTAAGCGTCCGTTTCGTACCAAATTGAGCCAATGATTGGACCGTGGTGTCTGATGCCGCCCGAGTGACAACCAGGATCCTTCCCAGAGATAGAAGCGGAGCACGGGGCCAGGATTGTTTGTGCTTTGGCAATGCTCCAACAACAGGGCATCAAAGGCCATATGTTCTGGTCCTTGGCCGGCGAGAGCTGGGATCAGTCGGCCGAGGCGTCCGAACTCAGACCGGCAGGATGCAGGAATCGACATGGGCGCAATGGAGATTTTGGAGTGGCTGCTGGTGGTGCCTCTGGGACTACTTGCCGGGGGATTGGCCGGTCTGCTGGGGATTGGAGGTGGTTTGATATTTGCCCCTTTGTTGCTCTGGATGGGGTTGACACCGCATCAGGCTTTGGCGACAAGCACCTTTGCCATTGTGCCGACGGCGATCAGCGGCACGGTCACACACATTCGGGCGCGAACTGTGCCTGCTCAGGCTGGATTGGCCATTGGTATCGCCGCATTTGTGACGGCGTTGATCTTCAGTCGCTTGGGACGCTTGGCCGCTGGATGGCATTTATTAGCGCTTCAATCGCTTCTTTATTTGTTTTTGGCTTGCACAATTCGCTCACGTCCCCATGATTCGGAGTCGGATTCGGATCAGACGTTTTATCTGCCAGGACTCACCGCGGTGGGTGGGTTGGCAGGATTTGCAGGCGGAATGCTGGGCTTAGGAGGAGGGCTCGTGATGGTGCCCGTGATGGTGCGTGGGTTGGCAGTCCCGATTCGACTCGCGATTCGATTCAGCACGGTGGCAGTGGCGTGTTCCACTGCAGCGGCGTCTTTTCAGTTCCTTTCTGAAGGCAGAGGCCAACCCACTATGGGCTTGATTCTTGGTGGAGTTGCTGCCGTGGGGGCGCAGTGGAGCGCATCGCGTTTGGATGATGTGAGGGCCGACCGGCTGGCCTGGATGCTGCGGGGACTAGCCATCCTGTTGGCCTTAGATAGTGCTCGTAGAGCATTTCAGCTTGCGCTCCTTGGTTGATTCAGTGGGCTTCAGCTGGCTGTGAGGCCAAGCACTGCGATGGGGGCATCAGATCAGCCAAGGTCAAGCAATCAGGCTGCGGACATGATGCGAGACGCCCCATGCAGAGTCCCCGTTGTTCAGGAACCAGCCCACCATCAACACCATTGGCCCACCTAGGGGCTTGAGCGAATGATTGGCAGTCACCGAATCGGTGGCCGGCAGGTGGCCAATCATCATCCACGTTTTGATGTACATCAGCGTTGATCGAGGAGGGTCCAGAATGCTGGATCCACTTCGTAGCCAATCGTGGCTGCCATCTGGAGCAAGTTCCCCCGCTGAGATTGAGCAAGTTGTTCTCCCAGGTGATCGAGAAGCATGAATCGGTGGGTGATCCAGAGTTCAAGGGCCTGAGGGTCGAAGCGAATCCCTTCACTTGGACTGAAGTTGTGGGGAACCACCATCGCCACATGTTGGATCAGGCTTCCGCCTGATCGTTCCAGCACTAGGGGCAGC